>JAUSQH010000474.1 GCA_030652895.1 Alphaproteobacteria bacterium | reverse complement strand
GCGTCGAAAGTGGGTGGCGGAAGCGGATCGGAAACACTTGCGCCGTTGAGCCGGAATCGGTGGCGGAATTGATAGGAATACGCAGGCTGACATCAAACCGGGCGATTCAAGTAATCAACCGTTCGGGCGTGCCCCAATCTGCATGCCCGTGCACCTGAAGGTTCTTCGAGACACCGCTTCGCCGATTGAGCCTTCGTCAGCAGCGAGGAGCACGAGCCTACGACCGCGTGTGACTGCGGTGTATAGCCACTCGCGAGTGACCATGCCGGCCTTCTCGACGGCAATCAACACCGCATCTGCCGCGCTGCCCTGAGCCTTGTGGCATGTGATGGCATAGGCTAGGTCTAGGTCTGCCGCAGCTTCCTGGCTCACTTCTGTCGGCTCTGGATTGCCGTCCCACTGCACGGTGATGGCTTCGGCGATGCCGGTTACCACCCCGAGTAGCCCGTTGTAGAGACCTTCAGCGTAGCGGTTGGAGTTCATCACCACTGGATCGCCGACGGACACGTACACGTCCGGTGCCGCCCGCACCTCCGCAACACCTGCAACCCGCCGGGCCGCCGCCTCGGAGTTATTGACGAACGAGACGGTCTTGCGCAGTGCCGCCACCACGAGCGTCTCCCGTGAGCGCCGAAGCCGACGACTAAACTCCAAGAGCCTCTCGGGCGACACGAGATACACGCCGTCATCTTCCCCCTCCCATGATTGAAGCTGGGGAACGACGCCTTCACGAATCTGGCCTGCGATCTCCGGAATCACACTCCCCTCGGCTTGGCGACGCACCTTCGTCAAGGTCACAACTCTTGACCCCTCAGTCACGAGGTCCCGAAAGAAGGCACCGGGACCCACAGGGGGTAATTGCCCGACATCGCCGGCGAACAGGACCCTTGCCCCGTCTGGAAGCAACGAGAGAAGACGATGCAGGCTCGGTGTATCCAACATTCCGGCCTCGTCGATGATCAATTGCGTGCTCTCGTTGAACTCCACGTCGCTGGCAGGAACCTTCAACTCTGGGCGCTCCGCTCGCGCCTTGCGGCGCTCAAGCATGCCGATCAGTCGGGCAACGGAGAAGGCAACCCGAGGCC
>JAUSQH010000008.1 GCA_030652895.1 Alphaproteobacteria bacterium | reverse complement strand
CCGCGCGCTTGGCCTTGTGATCGACGACCACATAGCTGACCGTCTTGCTTGGTTCATGAAAAAACCCGGTTACTGCAAGAACTTCATCTGACATGCCGTTTTCCCTTTTACGCCTTCAATGGCTTTTGTTTCAGCCCGCAGAATAAAGCCGCGAGCAATTAATGCAAACCGCGTTTGTATACAAGCGCGAAAGCCCGTTAAGGTGGACGCACCCGGAACTGAAAATAGAGGATACCGCCTGTGCCGAACCATGCGCCCTTGACCGATCTTGAATTACCACCCCTGCCGCGCGAAGAACTTACGCCCGGCATGCAGAAATATTTTGCCCGGTGCGATGAAAAGCTTGGGATGGTGCCCAATGTGCTGGCCGCCTTTTCCCATGACAATGACAAGCTGGGGGCCTTTGTAGGCATGTATAACAATCTGATGCTGGCGGAAGGGGGCCTGAGCAAGCTGGAGCGGGAAATGATTGCCGTTGCGGTCAGCAGCGTTAACCATTGCTTCTACTGCCTGACGGCGCACGGCGCTGCGGTACGCGAAATGTCGGGCGATCCGGCGCTGGGCGAGCAGCTGGTGATGAATTACCGGGTGGCGGCGCTTTCGCCGCGCCAGCGCGCCATGCTTGATTTTGCCGTGAAGCTTACGGAAACCCCGGACCGTATTCTGCCCGCCGACCGGCAGGCCCTGCGCGATACAGGCTTTGGAGAGCGCGACATATGGGATATTTCCGCCATCGCGGCATTTTTTAACATGACCAACCGGCTGGCGGCGGCGGTAGATATGCAACCGAACCCCGAATATCACGCCCAGGCGCGTTAAAATGCGGGGTCAGCTTGCCGGTTGGGCCGTGATAGGCTAGAAGCGCAGCCCATGAGCAAAGATACAGAATTCCGGCCCAAAGCCCGTAAACCGCGTGGCCTGCGCGATCAGTTTGCAAGCGATGTACTGGCCCGCCGCCACGCCCTGGACGTGATCCGGGGGGTGTATGAATCCTATGGATTTGAGCCGCTGGAAACTTCGGCCTTTGAATATGCCGATGCGCTGGGCAAGTTTCTGCCCGATGCGGACCGTCCCAATGCGGGGGTGTTTGCATTGCAGGACGATGACGAGCAATGGCTGGCGCTGCGTTAT
Source organism: Alphaproteobacteria bacterium (assembly GCA_030652895.1). Lineage (GTDB taxonomy): Bacteria > Pseudomonadota > Alphaproteobacteria > UBA11222 > UBA11222 > UBA11222. The sequence continues at coordinate 16,261 of JAUSQH010000008.1, read as the reverse complement.
GACCTGACGGCGCCGCTGGCGCGGCTCGCGGCGGAACATTTCGATGCCTTGCCCAAACCGTTCCGGCGCTATCAGTTTGGCCCTGTCTGGCGCAACGAAAAGCCGGGGCCGGGACGTTTCCGGGAATTTTTTCAGTTCGATGTGGACACAGTAGGTGCCGCCACCATGGCGGCTGACACCGAACTGTGCATGGTGCTGGCCGACGCACTGGAGGCGCTGGGCATTGCGCGCGGCGATTACCGGGTGCGCGTCAATAACCGCAAAATCCTTACAGGCGTACTGGAAACCGTTGGCGCGGATGACGCCCACACAAGGCTGATCATCCTGCGCGCCATCGACAAGCTGGACCGGCTGGGCATGGAAGGCGTGCGGCTTTTGCTGGGGCCGGGGCGTGAAGATGAATCCGGCGACTTTACCAAGGGAGCAAATCTGGCGTCCGAACAGATTGCGCGCGTGACCGGCTTTCTGGGGGCGGGGGATGCGGACCGCGCCAAGGTCTGCGCCCATCTTCGTGAGCTGGTGGGCGCTAGCGCCACCGGGCTGGATGGCGTCGCCGAATTGGAAGAGATTGACGCCCTGTTACAGGCGGGCGGGTATGGCCCGGATCAGGTGGTGTTCGACCCCAGCGTGGTGCGCGGGCTGGATTACTATACCGGCCCGGTGATCGAGGCCGAACTGACCTTTGAGGTGCATGATGAAAGCGGCCGCAAGGTGCAGTTCGGTTCCGTCGCAGGCGGCGGGCGGTACGATGATCTGGTGCAGCGTTTCAAGGGCGTGCTGGTTCCAGCCACCGGGGTTTCCATCGGCGTCGACCGGCTGCTGGCGGCACTGCGCCTGTTGCACGGTGACAAGGCCGCACCCGCAGCCAAGGGGCCGGTGGTGGTGCTGATGCTGGATAAAACCCGCAGCGCCGAGTATCAGGCCATGGTGGGGGAATTACGCCGCGCCGGCATTCGCGCGGAACTGTATCTCGGCGGCAGCGGCATGCGCGCCCAGGTGAAATATGCCGACAAACGCAACGCGCCAGTGGCGGTGATTGCGGGCGGTGATGAATTTGCGGCGGGGCAGGTTACCCTGAAAGACCTTGTGCTGGGGGATCGTCTGTCCAAGGATATTAAAGACAATGCCGCCTGGCGCGAAGACCAGCCCGCGCAGCAATTGGTGCCGCGCGAAGACCTTGTTGCGGGTGTGCGCGAAATTCTGGCCCGGGAACATCATCAAATTTAGCGTGGTATACGCATTTAGGCGGCGCCAAATTGCGTTGCTGGCAGGTTACGCCGGATCGGCTACAAGTAAATGGAGGTAATCATCACATATTTGTCCTTTGCAAATGACCTGCAGCCATGGATTACCACTGCTGTCGCCGTAGCAATTCTGATCGCGGTTATGGTGATCGCCAATTGGGTGTCCAAACGCATCATCGTGCATATCGTGATGCGGTTGTTGGCGCGTATGTCCCTTTACGGGGAAGCACCGATGCTCGGTGCGGTTGTCACGCGGCTATCCAATATTGTGCCGGCGCTTGTCATACAGCTAGGCATCGTTCTTGTGCCGGATATTCCGGCAGCGCTGGTTATTATAGTCCAGAACGTTGCGGCAGCCTTCATCATTCTGACGATCGGGCTGGCAATCGGCGCGGCGCTAAACTTTGCCAATTACGTTTACGAGCGGCGCCCTGAGGCCCGAAATCGCCCCATCAAGGGTTTTTTGGAGGTCACAAAAATAGTCGTCTATGGCGTAGCGGTGATATTGATTATCGCGGCGCTCATTGACCGCTCGCCGGTGCTTTTGTTCTCCGGTTTGGGCGCCATGGCGGCGATACTGATTCTGGTGTTCAAAGACACTCTCCTGTCACTCGTCGCATCGGTGCAGCTCAGCTCCAATGACATGCTTCGCGTCGGCGACTGGATCGAGATGCCACAACTCAATGCCGATGGCGACGTAATCGATATCGCGCTGCATACGGTAAAGGTGCAGAACTGGGACAAGACAATCACCACCATTCCGACCTACCGCCTGATTGAGGGGTCCTTCAAGAACTGGCGCGGTATGTTTGAGTCGGGCGGCCGGCGGATAAGCCGGTCTTTGCTTATTGACCAGCGCAGCATACGCTTTCTTACGTCTGAACAGTGGGACGCGATGCGCCGCTTTGCACTGTTGTGCCCCTATCTGGAAAGTAAGGAAAATGAGCTGAGCGAATGGAACGCGAAAGACCCGGGCACCAGCAAAAATGACGTCAACAAGCGCCGCCCAACCAACATCGGAACCTTTCGCGCCTATATCATGGCCTACCTGAACGCGCATCCGCGCATTGCGCAGGACAAGACCCTGCTGGTTCGGCAACTTGCGCCAACACAGACCGGCCTGCCGATCCAAATTTACTGCTTCACCACTACCACCGCGTGGGGCGACTATGAGTCCATACAAGGGGATATCTTCGATCATCTTCTGGCGATTTTACCGGAGTTCGGCCTCAGGCTTTTCCAGGACCCGACCTCGCTGGATTTTCGTAACTTCAGTGACGTAGAACCGGCACGTGAGTAAGTGGAACCGGATTCAGCGATCTCGTATAGTCCTTGTACAACGCCGCGAAATTCTATTGGAGTTAAACCATGACGCCTGAACAAGCGATTGTCAGTGCGATTCTTGTTGCCACCATTGCCGCATTTATATGGGACCGCTGGCGTCATGATATGGTGGCGCTGGGGGGGTTATTGGCCTGTGTGGCGGCAGGGGTGGTACCAGCAGCAGAAGCATTCTCGGGCTTCGGCCATCCCGCCGTTATAACAGTCGGATGTGTGCTTGTACTTAGCCGCGGTTTGCAAACCTCTGGCGTTGTGGATATTCTGGCGCAACGCGTGTTGCCGCAATCCGCCGGGATGGTGCTGACGCTTGTGGCGCTGACCGCGCTGGCGGCGGTGTTATCGGCATTCATGAACAATGTAGGTGCGATGGCGCTGTTGATGCCGGTCGCCCTTCAAATTGCCTCCCGATTGAAAATTCCAGCGGGACGGGTGTTGATGCCGTTATCGTTCGGCTCGATTTTGGGTGGGATGACAACGCTTATCGGCACGCCGCCTAATCTCATTGTTTCCAGCTTCCGGGCCAAGAGCGGCGCCGAAAGCTTTGGGATGTTTGATTTTACACCGGTCGGGCTTGGCGTGGCCGTAATCGGCATCGCTTTTGTCACATTGATTGGCTGGCGGCTGGTCCCCACCCGCGAACGTGCCGGGGTGGAAGGTTTTGTGACAGGGACCTATCTAACCGAGGCCCGTATACCTGAAAAAAGCAAGGCTGCCGGTATGTCCTTGCGTGAAATTGAAGCCGCACTGGTGGAGGCGGACGCCCAGGTCGTTGGCCTGATTCACAACGAAGTGCGTATACCAGCCCCGAACCCTTACCGGCATGCGGGGGCCGGAGATATCTTGGTAATTGAAGCCGAACCAGAGGCGCTTGCCGCCGTTTTGTCCACGCTGGGCCTGACCCTGGTTGGCGATATTCGCAAAGATGAAGAAGTTACGGGCGACGGCAATAAGGAACAGGGGCCTGTAACGCCTGAATATATTGAAGCCCGAAAGATAATCCAGTCGGAGAACGTCACACTGATGGAGCTGGCGGTGATGCCGGATTCATATCTGGCGGAACGTTCGGTAACCGATATCCGTCTTCGTGCGCGTTACGGTATTAATCTGCTTGCCATATCGCGCCAGGGGCAGCGTTCGATGGCCCGGCTGCGCACGACAAACATCATGGAGGGCGATGTATTGTTGATGCAGGGAACGCCAGAAACGTTGTCGGAATTCGCGGCCCAGTTTGGCTGCGTACCGCTGGCGGAACGTGGCATTCGCCTGCCCGACACGAGCCTGACGGTTAAGGCCACCGGGATTATGCTGCTGGCGGTCAGCGGTGCGGCATTCGGGCTTTTCCCGGCGGCCATCATGTTCGCGGCAGGAGTTCTGGCGTCGATGGCGCTGGGTGTGGTGTCGCCGCGCGTTGTGTATGACGCTATCGACTGGCCGGTGATTGTTCTGCTTGGTGCGCTGATACCGGTAGGCGGCGCGGTGGAAAGTACGGGGGCCGCAGCCGTTATCGCTGATCTTTTACTGCACGAGGTCGCGCAGGGCTATCCGGTCACCGCTCTGGCGCTAATCCTGATCGTTACCATGACGCTGTCCGACTTTATGAATAACGCCGCCACAGCGGCTGTGATGTGTCCGATCGCTATTGGCGCGGCGAACCAGTTGGGCATGAACGCGGATCCGTTTCTGATGGCCGTAGCGGTGGGCGCATCCTGTGCATTCCTCACACCCATAGGGCACCAGAACAACACGCTGATCCTTGGCCCCGGGGGCTTTCGCTTCGGAGATTTCTGGCGTCTGGGTCTGCCGCTAGAGATCCTCGTGGTGGCGATCAGCATACCGATGATCCTGCTGGTATGGCCACTGTAAGAGGAGCAAATTCTATTTTGCCGCAACACGCTCTGCGCCAGCGCCGTCAACGGTTTCCATCGCGGCACGATCATTTTTCGGCCCGGTTCCGTCGTCCTTCGGCGATGATATGATATGAACGTCACGCTGCGGGAACGGTATCGTAATATTGTTGGCTTGGAATCTGTCCCAAACGCGCAACAGCACGTCGCTTTTTACATTGGCAAAGCCGTTGCGGGGATCGCGAATCCAGAAGCGCAATTCAAAATCCACCGAACTATCCCCGAAGCCCATCAGCAAACAGGTAGGTTTTGGCTCGTCGATGACGCGGGGCGATTCGGCTACGGCCTCCAGGCATAATTTGATCACCTCGTGCAGGTCTGAATCGTAGGAGACCCCAAAAGGCGCCTTCAGCCGTACGCGGTCGTTACTGTGTGACCAGTTGACGACCTGTTGCGTAATCAAATCCTCGTTGGGAATGAGATATTCCACGCCGTCACGTGTTAGCACGGAAACGAATCGCGCGCCCAGGGTATTGACCCAGCCATAGGTTTCACCGACGGTGATCACGTCCCCCAGCCGGATGGAGTTTTCCACCAGGATAGTGATGCCGCTGACGAAATTGGCCACGACCTTTTGCAGGCCAAAACCAATGCCAATGCCAATAGCGCCACTGAAAACCGCAAAAATGGTCAGATCAATGCCGACGGCGTATAGCGCCAGCATGACGGCAACGACCACTACGAAGATTTTGAACAGCTTTACAATCAGCACCTGCATCGAAGGCGACAGGCTGAGAGACGCCATCACCCGGTGTTCAAGAAACCGCCCGGCCATTGCCGCCAGCCACAACGTAATTGTCAGGGATAACAGGGTGTTGACGACGGTCAAGCCGGAGATGCGCAATACGCCGATATTGAACGCTTTGCTATCCAATAGCTCCAGCGTAGGCGTTAACAGGCCGACAATGTTCAGCGCCGCGATCGTCCACGCGAATATAGATATGAGCCGCGATACGGTTTCATTACGGGCAAATGATGTACTGAAGCGAATGACGATCCAGGCGGCGGTCAGGCTCACAGTGGTCACAACAAGCTGGTTGGGAAGCAGAAAATAATATGCTGCAAGGAGCGCTATCCATTGCAGAAAAAGCCACAGGATCGGCAGGACAAGAGGAGTGATCGCCGCGGCGAGCCAGCGCAGCGGGCCTTCTATCCAGCGCAAAGGCGCTTCGAACTGTGATATCGCGGGCACGTGACTGAGCGACCGGCGCACATAGGTTGCTAAAAGTTTGGCCACCATAAAGGATAGACCAATGACCAGCAGTTGGCCGAACGTGGCGATGCTTAGGGCCAGAGCATTTTCTACAAGCCAGTTATGCGCAAACGTGAATTGATCAATGTAGAACCGGATATTAAATACTTTTTCCATCAGAATCCTGTGATTCCCGGCCGGGCCTGTGCATTACGGCGAAGCATATCCGCGCGCCCTCAAAAAAGCCAGAATACCGTGCGACACATAGCTTAAATCCGACCGGGCAGATATTCTGGCCACGGGTGCCGCACGTGTCCCGCTATAAGTTCCCGGCTTCATATGCTATATACAACTAACTAGAGACCCGGACAAAAAACTCATATGGGAGATTCAAACATCAGCATCAGGCTGCGTCATCCGCAACGCAAATGGCCCACTTTTTTTGTGTGTTTTATTTTGCGGACGATAAGTTCTCTATCTGTTTTGCCGGTCAGCGCAACCGCGGTTCTTGCCGCAGAAAATGTTTATACGGTCGTCATTCAGAGCAGCACTCCTTCAAAAGAACTGCAAAAATTATTAGAGGATCTGCAAAATACGCTTGAAGCCCGTGTCGAGCAGGAACTTTCAGATGCTGCATATATGCGCTATCGCTTTCAACAGGATCGCGCCTATCTGGAAAAATTTCTTGAAGCCGCTGGCTATTATCAGGCTGTCATACAGGCGGACTTTGATGAAACTACATATGCCGCTTTGTTCAGGGTTGACGCCGGCGAGCAATATACTTTCGGTAATATACAGCTTGTTATGGATGTACTGGACGGCCGCGGGAACAATGCGATCAGCCTTCCGGATATTGAAACGCTAAACGCTAAACCCGGCGCCCCGGCGCGGGCGGGGGCCGTGCTTGCAGATGAACAAAGCATAACGGCATGGGTTGAAAAAAATAATTGCCTTTTCGAGCAACGCACGTCGCATCGCGCTATTGTTAACAACAATGATCAGCGCGTGGATATCACCTATCATGTTGCGGTCGGGCCCGAAGCAACGATCGGCGAAATTCAGTTTAGCGGACACGAATCCATAGCCGATCTTCACTTGCGCAGACGCGTCCCTCTCAAGCCGGGAGACTGCTTCAAGCGATCAAAAATAAATGACGCCAATGTCGCGCTACTGCGATCAGGGTTGCTGGCCAAAGCGCAGGCTGTTCTTCCTGCTGCACCCGCGCAGGATGGGACGGTCCCTGTGACCTTCTCGGTTACTGAAAGCGCGCACCGTTCGGTCAAGGCGGGGGCGAGTTTTAGTACAGACATTGGACCCGGTGTCGGCGCGGGTTGGGAACATCGCAATTTTCTGTCCCACGGAGAGAAGTTTTCCACCGACCTTACTCTGGCGACACAAAAGCAAAAGATTGATACCCAACTGGTAAAACCATTTTTCTTGCGGACGGACCAGCGGCTGAAGCTTGGCAACGCCATAACGCAGGAAAACAATGACGCCTTCAAAACCACAGGGATCAGTTTTTCGGGAAGCGTTGACCGCGATTTCCGCAATAAATGGGTGCTGGGCGCTGGTCTGAAGTATGGCTTTGAGCAGATCAGGGATCAAAAGAGCAAAGAAAACTTTGCGCTTTTTTCAGTGCCCCTGTTTGCGACACAGGACAAGCGCGATGACCTGCTGAACCCCCAAAGCGGGTGGACCTTCCGGTTTGATACGGCGCCGTCAATTGATACGCTGGAACCTGCCACGTCGTTTTTGAAAAATCGTGTCAGTGGAACTTACTACCAGCCCTTCACCGACTCCGGACGGTCCCTGGTGGCCGTACGGTTGGCCGCCGGCAGTATCGCAGGCGTAGCGACGGGCAAGATTCCCGCAACGGACCGGTTTTACACGGGCGGCGGCGGGTCAATCCGGGGATATGGCTATCAGCTTGCCGGTCCGCTGGATGCAGACAAGGACCCCCTTGGGGGACGTTCTTTCCTTGAACTGTCGACGGAACTGCGCCAGCGCATCGGCGAGAATTATGGCGTTGCCGCTTTCATTGACGGTGGCAACGCTTTTGACGCTGCGTATCCGGATCTATCGGGGGGCCTCCAATGGGGGGCGGGTATGGGCTTTCGGTACTACACTGACTTTGGTCCAATCAGAGCCGATATTGCGGTGCCTCTGAACAAGCGGTCCGGCGTAGATGACGCGTTCCAGTTTTATTTCAGCATAGGGCAGGCATTCTGATGGCGCATCCCTTTAACATGCCCGGATATCTGTTTTGGCCGCTAAGCCTTATATCTGGTGTGATAACGATGTTTCTGCTGGTGTTTGGCGGCGGGCTGTGGTGGCTGTCCACAGATTCCGGGCGTGTCTATGTCGAAAATCTGGTTCAAACGGAACTATCGTCCGCTATTGGTTATCAGGTCCGAACGGAGGCCCTGCGTATAGGGTTCCCGCTGACGGCCCGCATGTCCAGGCTTTCGTTGGCAGATGCAACCGGGGTCTGGCTCGAGGGTGAAAATATTGCCGTTCATCTGCTGCCGACACCGAATATTCAGCAACATCTCGTGATCCGTAAAATTAACGCGGATGCGCTTCGCCTGCTGCGGGCGCCGGAAAGTGCCGCGTCTGGCGGCGACGAGGGAAGCGAAGGTGAAGGTATCAGTGTCTCAGTTCTTGGCATAAATGTGAAAGAAGCGGTGGCTGCCAGTCAGCTGACCGGACTTCCAGAAGACATAATTGGCTCTGTTGCAGGGTCGATTCGATTGAAGGGAGCCATCGGAAAACTGGCGTTTCAGGTCAAGTCGCTCATAAAGCAGGGATTGCCGGAGCTGAATACAGGGGAACTTGCGATATCAGGCGCTTTTCAGCTGCACGAAAACCTTATCGCATTTGAAACGCTGACATTTTTAAATCCGAAATTGGCGCTCAGTGGTGATGGCCGTATCAATTTGGAGTCCGGTGAAATACAGGCGGCAGTAAAGTCCGGTTCGCTCAAAATTGAGGACTGGACCACGCAGGCCGCAGGCGCCGTGGGCATTGAAGCGGCAATTACCGGAACGATTGACGCACCCGTTATCAAGGCTACAGCGAAGTCGCAGCGCGTCGTTTATAACGCGGCCGCCGTGCCAGACGCCACCACGTCCCTATCCGTCTTAAAGCAGGAAAATGCGTGGCTGGGGGATATCCATATTGATGCGGCAGGCGCCGGGGATGCGCGCGCCAGATTCAAAATGCAGGAAACCACGCTGGACCTACGGGACATTACCGCCCGGTATCTGAAAAGCGAGGTAGCGGGAAATCTTGAAATCAATATGGGAACGTTTCTCGCCGACGGAAAACTGCAGGTAAAAATACCCGAAATTCAGCGTTTTTCTGAATATCTGCCGGAGCCAGTTACGGGCGGCGCAGATATAATAGCTGCCCTCTCCGCCCGGGCGGATAAGCAGGTGGCCAACCTGACCATTGAACTTAAGCATATGGAAGTCAGGGGTGCGAATATATCCGCTGCGAATGTGGAAATGGATTTCTCCGACCTTGCGGCGGCAGAACCGGACAGAGTCAAGGCCCGCCTTTCGGACACGCGGTATGCAGGCATCAACATCAGCACGGCTATTTTGAATGCTCTCAGGAACGGAGAAACCTGGAAAGCAGATCTTGTGGCAGAGGGAAGTGCAGACCGGCCTTTCAACATAAATACGCGCGCTGAGGTGAATGTGACACCGGCAAAAGGCGTTGCCGCCCGAATAACTTCATTTAACGGCACATACGGTCAAATTCCCTTTGACAGTCCTGCCGCGATTGCGCTTTCGGTTACGGAATACAGTCAGACATTGTCTGCGCCGGTACTGAAAGTTGGCAGTGGCGTTCTCGCGGTAGAAGCTGCGTTAAAGGACAAGTCAGTTACGGCAACCGCTACCGGGAAAAATATTTTGATCTCGGAGTTTCAGGCGGATCTGCCGCAGGAGATCAAAAATGTTCAACTGGCGTTCGCGTTGAACATGAGCGGGGCCCTCAACGATCCACAGGTCATGCTGGATGCGGCTCTGACGGGTGCGAAGCTGTTCGACAACTCTCCGGAGTCAAAAATTGCAGCAAAAGCAGTGCTGCAAAATGGTAAGGCCGATATCAGCGCTGAGATAGATGACATGTCCTCCCTGCGTTCAAACATCACTCTCCGCATACCAGTGAATTTCAGTATTGAGCCATTCGATATATCACTGGATGAAAATGCGCCGGTCAGTGGCGGGGCCAACGTGGCGCTGAACATCTCCGCTTTGTCGGCGCTGTTGCTCCCGCCGGAACATGTCGTGAAGGCGGCCATGAGCGCGAAACTGTCCCTGTCGGGCAGTATAGCCGCGCCAGGAATAAACGGTCAGATCAGGATTGATCAGGGTTCGTATAATTATCTGCCATTGGGGGTGCAGCTGCAAAAGTTCAGTGCAACGGTTACTGCGGACAATCAGACATTTACATTGACGGACTTTCACGCCGAGGACGCGAAAGGCGATATCCTGACTGCCGCAGGAACGGCCGGTTTCGGATCAGGCGGTCAATATGCCTATGACCTGCGCCTGGGCACCAGGCACTTTGCTTTAATCAATCATCCTAGCGCCCGCAGCGTGATCTCCGGCGATGTTGTGTTGAAAGGCGGTAATCAATCCGGCGCCATTACGGGGCAGATCACAAGCGAGGCGCTTTATATTTTTCTGCCGGACCGGTTTGTCACCAGCGTGCCGGAGCTGAACATCGTTGAAACAATTCCCACTTCCGCCAAGCCGGGGAAAACGCCTTCCAGCGTCGCCGCGAATGATAATCCCATCTTGCTGGACGTTACTCTGGTAGCCGAAAACAAGGTGTTTGTCCGGGGCTGGGGAGTGGACGCAGAATTGAAGGGGAAACTTCATCTGACAGGTAATATCCTTGATCCCGCAGTCGAGGGAAAATTCAGCACTATCCGGGGCCGTTACGAAGAGTTTGGCAAGCGGTTCAAATTACAAAAGGCGGAACTGCTGTTCCAGGGGGCTATCCCGCCATCGCCCTACCTGAACGTAATTGCAGCAAGCACAGAATCCGGCGTTGAAATCAGGCCGGTAATCACAGGGCCAGTGCGCGAACCGAGCCTTAAAATTGAATCCACGCCCGCCATGCCACAGGACGAGGCGTTGTCTATCCTGCTGTTTGGAAAGGATTCTACAAAGATCAGTCCTGTCCAGGCGGTTCAACTGGCGAACAGTCTGCGCAAGCTATCGGGAAAAGGCGGACCGGGATTTGATCCCGCCGGCACCGTAAGAAATCTGCTTGGTTTGGATGATTTCAGCATAAACGGGTCAGGAGAAAATGGTGAAGGCGCCACCGTCGGCGTTGGAAAATACATTGGTGACAAGATTTACCTGGAAGTGGAGAGCGGCGCGGGATCCGGCAAGGCGAGCGTCGAAGTGGAGGTGACGCCCAACATCTCGGTTGAAAGTGTTACCGGCGCGACCGGGGAAAACAGTGTCGGGGTAAACTGGAAGCACGACTATTAGGGTGCGATGATTTTGGATTGCATCGCCTCGCCCACGTGTGACCCGATGGCGGCGCGAATAAACGTAAAGTCATCGCACTCCGGTCCAGCCGGCCTACCTATAGGCCGCGAGTATCCCCAGAAAGTCTTCCGCCTTCAGGCTGGCGCCGCCCACAAGCGTGCCATTGACATTGGCGACCCCCATCAGTTCCACCGCGTTGGACGGCTTTACCGAGCCGCCATAGAGGATGCGAAAGCCCGCCCCGTCCTTGAAGCGCGCCTGTAATTGCGCACGGATAAAGGCATGCACCTCGGCCACATCCGCCGCGGTGGGGGTGCGTCCCGTGCCAATGGCCCATACGGGTTCATAGGCCACCACCAGATTGGCCGCAGTGGCCCCATCGGGTAGGGATCCCGCCAACTGCTTGCCAACCACGTCCAGCGCCTTGCCTGCGTTACGTTCCGCTTCGGTCTCTCCCACGCACACAATGGCGGCTAGCCCCGCCCGGTGCGCCGCCAGCGCCTTTACCTGGACCATGGCATTGCTTTCACCGTGATCGGCGCGGCGTTCCGAATGGCCCACAATCACCGCGGCACCGCCTGCATCCTTGATCATCTCGGCGCTGATGTCGCCGGTATGGGCGCCGGACGCGTCGGCGTGGCAGTCCTGCCCCCCCAACAAGACCGGGCCGGAGCCCAGTTTGGCATGCATGGGGGCCAGCAGGGTGGCAGGCGGGCACAACATGGCCTCACAGGCAGGCGTCTGTCCTGAACTGACCCCGGCGGCGATTTTCCCGGCCTCATCCAGGGATGCGCTCAGGCCATTCATTTTCCAGTTTCCGGCAACCAGGGGGCGGGGAGAATTTGAGGTCATAAGTATTTGTCCCTATTCATATTTTTAACGGATTGCCGGTACATCTCTACGGCCATATTGGCGTTTCCAAGACGGGGCGGCAAAATTCATGGATTTGACTCTTCACGGTTTATTGACCTATTTGCAATCCCCTTTGGCACATCTTTGGCGTTTCCAGGGGCGCACCGCGTCCCGAATGTGAACAGGCTGCAATGAAACTGGTTATCGTAGAATCGCCCTCCAAGGCGAAAACCATCAACAAGTATCTGGGTCAGGACTATCAGGTCCTGGCGAGCTTTGGCCATGTGCGCGACCTGCCTGCCAAAAACGGCTCGGTGCTGCCGGACGATGATTTCTCCATGATCTGGGAGGTTGGCGAGCGCTCCAAGAAGCAACTGAATGAAATTATTCAGGCCGCCAAAAGCGCCGACAGTCTGATTCTGGCGACCGATCCGGACCGCGAGGGCGAGGCGATTTCCTGGCACGTGCTGCAGGTATTGAAGGACAAGAAGGCGCTGGGCTCCAAACCCGTGCAACGGGTGGTGTTCAACGAAATCACCAAATCCGCGATTCTGGAGGCGATGAAACATCCGCGCGAGATCGATGCGCCGCTGGTGGAAGCCTATCTGGCGCGCCGGGCGCTGGATTATCTGGTGGGTTTCAGCCTGTCGCCGGTGCTGTGGCGCAAGCTTCCCGGCGCGCGTTCCGCAGGCCGGGTGCAATCGGTGGCGCTGCGCCTGATCTGTGTACGCGAGCTGGAAATAGAAAGTTTCGTCGCCCGGGAATATTGGACGGTCGAGGGAGATTTTGGGCTTAAAGACGGCCTGTCCCTGACCGCGCGTCTGACCAGACTGGACGGTGAAAAAGTAGAAAAATTCACCATCGCGACCGCAACCGCTGCCGAAGCCGCCCGCGCGCGCATTCTCACCCGCGATTACAGTATAAAGAGTGTTGAAAGCAAACCGGCCAAACGCAATCCGCCGCCGCCCTTTATTACCTCGACCCTGCAACAGGAAGCCGCGCGCAAGCTGGGTTTCAGCAGCGCACGCACCATGCAGGTCGCGCAGCGCCTGTATGAAGGTTTTGAAATCGACGGCGAAACCACCGGCATTATTACCTATATGCGTACCGACGGGGTCACGATGGCGGGCGAAGCCATTGCCGGTGCGCGCGAAATGATTGCACAGGAATATGGCAAGGAATATGTGCCGCAAGCGCCGCGCGTCTATACGTCCAAAGCCAAAAACGCCCAGGAAGGGCATGAAGCCATCCGTCCAACCGATATGTCACGTTTGCCTGCCTCGCTTGACAAGGTGCTGGATAAGGATCAGCACCGTCTGTACGAGCTGATCTGGAAACGCGCCGCCGCCAGCCAGATGGAAAGCGCAGCCCTTGAACGCACCACGGTGGAGATTGAATCGGGCGACGGGCTGGTTGGATTTCGCGCCACGGGTTCGGTGTTGCTGTTTGATGGCTTTCTGCGTTTGTACCAGGAAGGCGCCGACGACGATGATGCGGAAGATGAAGATGGCGGGCGCCTGCCCAAGGTGGCGGCGAAAGATCCTCTGTCCCTGAAGGCCGTGCGCCCGGATCAGCATTTTACCGAACCGCCGCCACGTTATTCCGAAGCCAGTCTGGTCAAGAAAATGGAGGAACTGGGCATTGGCCGGCCCAGCACCTATGCCAGCGTATTATCGGTGCTGCGCGACCGCGACTATGTGACGATGGACAAGAACCGCTTTATCCCGTCGGACAAAGGGCGGCTGGTGACGGCATTCCTGGAAAGTTTTTTCACCCGCTATGTGGAATATGATTTCACCGCCGATCTGGAAGAACAGCTGGATGATGTGTCTGCGGGCAAGATCAACTGGAAACAGGTGCTGCGCGACTTCTGGAAAGACTTCAATATTTCCGTTGAAGGCATGTCGGATCTGCGCGTCACCCAGGTGCTGGACGCGCTGAACGAAGTGCTGGGGCCGCATGTTTTCCCGGCCCGCGAAGACGGCCTTGCCGCGCGTCAATGTCCGGCCTGTGCGGTCGGACAGTTGAGCCTGAAAGTCGGAAAATTTGGTGCTTTCGTGGGCTGTTCCAACTATCCCGAATGCGCCTTTACCCGGCAGATGACAGCCAATGGCGACGCCGGTCCCGCCGATGCGGGCCCCATACTGCTGGGAATGGATCCCGATACGGGGCTGCCCGTTACCCTGCGCAAGGGCCGCTTTGGCCTGTTCCTGCAACTGGGCGAAGCGGTGGAAAAAGGCGACAAGCCAAAGCGCGGGCCTGTCCCCAAGGACATGCCGCCGGAGGCGATCGATCTGGAGCGCGCGCTGCAATTATTGTCGCTGCCGCGCCCTGTGGGAACCCATCCTGAAACCGGCAAGCTGATCGAAGCGGCCATCGGCCCTTATGGTCCTTATCTGCGCCATGATGGAAAATACGCTAATCTGACGTCGACGGATGAAGTGTTCACCATTGGCCTCAATCATGCGGTCTCGGTTATCGCGGACGCCAAGAACAAGCCGCAGCGCAGGGGCAATCAGGCGTTGAAAGAACTGGGCGTACATCCCCTTGATGAAGCGCCACTGTCGGTGATGAATGGCCGCTTTGGCCCCTATATCAAATGGAACAAGGTGTTTGCGACAATCCCCAAAAGCTATGATCCGCAGACCATTTCGCTGGAGGAAGCTATTGAGCTTGTGAATGCCAAGGCCGCGCGCGGGCCTTCGGTCAAGAAAACCAAAGCGGGCGCCAAAAAGGCGTCTGAAAAACCGGCGGCAAAAAAAGCTGCAGCGAAAAAACCGGCGGCCAAGAAGCCAGCGGCGAAGAAAAAACCTGCCAAAAAAGTGGCGGCAAAAAAAACGCCTGCTAAAAAAACTCCCGACACGGAACCCGCTGCGTGAGCGGGAAACGGCCGGACGGTACAGGCCGGCCCACGGCCAGAAGCAAGCCTGTGCGTTCCAAATCCACAGGCTCTCCCCGGCGGTCTAAAAGTCCACGGGAAAAAGACACCTCACCTGACCTGCCCAAGGTGGCGGTGCTGGAGGTTACGGGGCGCGATATTGATGGGGAGCTGCTGGCGCAGCCCTTTGAGTGGCGCGGCACATCAGCGGCCCCTCATATTCTGATTGTTCCCGGCGAGGGTGAAGCAGCCAAACCCGCAGGTGTTGGCGATAAAGTTCTGGCGCGCCTTACGCCCGTTGATGGGGGTTATGAGGCGCGCGTGATGCGCCATGTTGGCGGCAAGGGTGATACGGGCGCACGCCGCACGCTTGGCGTTTTTCAGTCGGATCGCACGGAAGGCCGGGTGCAGCCCGTGGAAAAGGGCCGCGATGAAATTCTGATCAGCCGCGATCACACCATGGGTGCGCAAACCGGCGAACTGGTCCAGGTGGAACTGGAGGTGGGCCGCCGCTATGGCCCGCCACTGGGCAAGGTGGTTGAACGTCTGGGTTTGGTGAACGATGCGCGCTCGGTCAGTCTGATCGCCATTTACGAGCATGGCATCCCCGTCGAATTCGACCCAGCCGCCGTGAAGGAGGCCGAGACGGCGAAGCCTCCCAAACTGGGCAAGGGTACGGATTTGCGCGATCTGCCGCTGGTGACTATCGATCCCCCCGATGCGCGCGATCATGACGACGCGGTCTGGGCCGAGACCGACACGGACCCAAAAAACCAGGGCGGCTGGGTGGTGATCGTCGCCATTGCCGATGTGGCGCAGTATGTGCGGCCCGGCTCCGCGCTGGACCGTGACGCACTGAAGCGCGGCAACTCCAGTTATTTTCCGGACCGGGTGGTGCCGATGCTGCCCGAGGCGCTGTCGGCGGGCCTGTGTTCGCTGGTACACGATGAAGACCGCGCCGTTCTGGCGGTGCGCATGCGTTTTGATGCGCGCGGCAACAAGATTGGTCATGAATTTATCCGTGGTCTGATGAATTCCCGTGCCTCGCTCACCTACGTCCAGGTGCAGGCGGCGATGGACGGTACGCCTGACGCCATTGCGCAGCCATTGCTGGATACGGTTATCCGCCCGCTCTATGGGGCTTATGCGGCGGTGGCGAAGGCGCGGGACGCGCGCCATCCGCTGGCGCTGGATTTGCCCGAACGCCGCATTGAGTTGAACGAAGCGGGCCACGTGCAGTCCATCCGCATTGCCGAACGCCTGGACGCGCACAAACTCATCGAAGAATTTATGATTGCCGCCAATGTGTGCGCTGCCGAAACGCTGGAGCAAAAAAC
>JAUSQH010000461.1 GCA_030652895.1 Alphaproteobacteria bacterium | reverse complement strand
GCTGCCCATGCCGTGCAGGCGCTGCATCTCGAAGTCGGCGCCGGCGGCGCGCGCCATCTGCACGATGGCAGCGATGGTGCCGGCGTTGTGGGTGGCGAACTGCGGGTAGATGCAGTCGGCATGGCCGATCAGCGCCTGCGCGCAGGCCAGGTAGGACAGATCGGTGTGCGCCTTGCGCGTGAACACCGGATAACCTGGCAGGCCGCCCTCCTGGGCGCGCTTGATCTCGCCGTCCCAGTAAGCGCCCTTGACCAGCCGCACCATCACGCGCAGCCGGTGGCGGCGGGCGCTGGCGGCCACCGCTGCCACGCAGTCCAGCGCACGCGTCTGGTACGCCTGCAGCGCCAGCCCCAGGCCTTGCCACTGCGGGTGGTGCGCCGCCACCCAGGCGGCGACGGTGTCGAAGAGTTCAAGCGACAGTTCCAGCCGGTCGCTTTCCTCGGCGTCGATGGTCAGGTTGAGGTTGGCCTGCGCTGCGGCCGCCACCAGGCTCAGCAGGCGCGGCAGCAGCTCAGTGCGCACGGCGTCGCGCTGACTGTCCTCGTAGCGCGCAAACAGCGCGCTGAGCTTGATCGAGATGCCGTCGGCCTGCATCGGCGACGCCGCCACCCGGCCGCCGGCGATGGCGGCAACGGCCTGGGCGTAGCTGGCCAGGTAGCGCTGGGCGTCACGTTCGCTGCGCGCGCCTTCGCCCAGCATGTCGTAGCTGAAACGAAGCTGCGGCTGCGCCTTGCGCTGGGCCGCGGCCTCGGTCATGGCTTCCTGGATCTGGCGGCCGAGCACAAACTGCCGGCCCAGCAGCTGGATGGCACGCAAGGTGGCGCCGACGACGCTGCGCGAACCCAGGCGCTGCAGCAAACCGGGCGGGTGGTCGCTGGCGGGCAGGAACTTCTTGCTCAGCGCGATGGCGCTGGCCGACAAACCGGCCAGCAGCCGGTGCGGGCTGCCTTCGGCGGCGCTGTCGAAGTCGGCGCGGCCGAGCTGGTCGGCAGTGAGCGCGATCGCGGTCTCGGCGTCGGGCACGCGCAGCAAGGCCTCGGCCAGCCGCATCAGCGCCAGCCCTTCGGCGCTGGAGATCGGGTATTCGCGCAGCAGCGACTCCAGGGCCCAGAACGGCGCCGGCTGGGCCCGCACCGCCTGCACCCAGGGCCGCGCCATCGCCACCACCGCCGGCCAGTCGAGCCGGCCTTGCAGCGCGGCGTGCGCCGCGGCCACAACCGCCGCCTCCGGTCGGTAGGGGAAAGGCAGGCGGCTGGGCGGGGCTGTGGTCATGTAGGTCTCCTGGGCGGGCGATTCCGAGAGATGCGCAGCTTAGACCGACCGGCGCGGAGAAGGATGCGGACTTGCGCAGCGATCGCGGAGAATCCTGCACCATGGAATCCGACGACACCGGCCCGGCGCGCGGCGACCGCGGCCTGGACAATATCGACGCCCGCATCCTGCGCGTGCTGC
>JAUSQH010000451.1 GCA_030652895.1 Alphaproteobacteria bacterium | reverse complement strand
CGGTAGCTCAGCTGGGAGAGCGTCGCGTTCGCAATGCGAAGGTCGGGAGTTCGATCCTCCTCCGCTCCACCATCACATCGGAAAGGCGTCTCAAATCTTGTGGCGTAAAGCATAAAGTGGCCTAGGGGCCACGTTATGCTTTATTTCCCGTTAGGACACATTTTGTTTTAACAGGGACTGCACAGTAACCTTTGGGGTTTTGCTCTGAAACCGTCGCAACATCTGCCGACAAGCAATGTTTGAGGCGTAAAAAAAACGGGACCTGCTTAGGTCCCGTTTTTACTTCCAGAAAGTTCTGGTTATAGGCGCTTGCTGGCCAGCACCTGATTGATATGCCCAAAGATGCCGGATACGGATTGGGCTTCGCTGTTGAGTCGCGCCCAGATTTCGCGAGCGCTCATCCCCTCGTAGCCCGCCGCCAGGCGTTCCTCCAGAATTTCGCCAATCCGCACTTTCAGGTCGGCTTCGCGTTCCAGACGCACGGATGTCCGGTACCGGGAATGCCGGTCAGCAATGGCACGTGCCTCCGCATTGGCCCGCAAGTACGCATGTTTGCGTCCGATACCGACCCTTTCGCAGGCCTCGTTAATCGAGATGGGCACGGGGAGTGCCAACATGGCCCGCAATTTGGTGCGAATGGCCTCCCAATCTAATTCACGTGACGTGATACCGGCACGCGGGGAGGTCGCCAGTGGGATGGTCATTTGCGGTGCGTCCTCCGGCGCTCTCCAATCATCGACCGCGCCGGCAAACAACTGGTCCAGGCCGATGCCACCATTCAGCGCAATGGTCAGCCAGGCTTTCAGATTGGGCAGGCCACCTTTACGCAGCCAGTGCCAGACCCCGCTTTTGGAGAAACCGTAATGACGGGCAAACATCGTAATCTGCCCTTGAGCCATCCGCTCGATAACGGTTTCCAGTAGGGGTACCACGCCATCAACAGCGATTCGCGGTCGTTGCTCCAGCATCTTTCCGACCTGACGCGCGACCCACAATGATTCCGGTGTCGCCACCGTCCCCTCCTCGTCGCCGAGGAAGCCGCCACAAGCCGTGCAGTACCCGGGCACCACAACAGCCGCCCGATTGCGTACATTACTGTGCCCGCAATGCGGACAGGTCGAGGTCAGTTGAACCTTGTGACGCAAGCAGGCATCGGACGGCGCGAGCTCCCAGGCCAGCCGCAAATACAGTTCACGACCTTCTCGCTTATCTTCGGCCAGGCAGCATGGGCACCAGCGGTCCGATTTCGGGGCAATCCCGGGCATGCCCAGCAGATGGCGCCACGGCACCAAAGTGAGACGGTCCAGAGCGTCCACACCCGTCAATTCTGACAGCCAGGCAGCCCACTGCTCGCTCTCCACCGACATGCTGCTCAGTTTGCGCTGGTGCCAGCCGTACTTCCCGTTGACCGGGTGCTCAAAGTGAGCCACCACCCAAACAGCCAGTTTCTCTGCACTCATCCCGTGCGAGTGCGCCAGCCGGCAAAAATAACTGGTCAGGCTCTCGACATCGGCTGAACCCTGACCCATCGGCGTCAAGGCATGAAGGGTCGAGCGGGGATTGTTCATGGCATTCATCAGGCGACCTTCTTGGTCTGGCTGGTTTCATCGGGCAAGGAATCGCGCTGCAGACCGGGGGCAATGTGTTCCTCGCCTTCGAGCACTTCGCTGGTAATCTGAGCTACCTGGGCTTCGGTGAGCATGACGGTACAGAGTGCCTCCACCGACCAACCTTTACTGCCCACCAGGCATTCAAGCCGTTTCAGGACATCTCGTAGCGTTCCGATGCAACCCAGAGTGTTCTGGTGAAGCAGCGTGGCATAACTCGCTAAATCGACCTGCCGCAGGGCCGGCATGGCTTTGGCTAATTGCTTCAGCGTAGAATTGAAATAGCGAACATCGTCATCCTTGTCCTGTCGATAGCGGCTGAAATGAATGACGTGGGCACGGCGGGCCAGCTGACCACTCAGACTCATCATCTCGAACAAGTCATAGGAGCCAAGTAGCACCCATTGCACACCATATTCGTTGGAGAGCGACTTCAGCGTATCCAGTTGCTGCTTCAGTCGGGCCGAGGGGCACTGACTAATAATGTGGGCGGCTTCGTCGACCACGATGAAACGGGTTCCCCGGCTCCGCAGGGAGCGCTCCACGGCGGTGCGCAGACCGGAGAGGCGGCTTGTATTATTACCTTTGGGACGTACCACCTTGCCGGTTTCCGGGTCGACGCCGTAGGCGGTGCGCGGCGCATCCAGTTCGCCTTCCAGCGCGTTCAGGATGCGTTGGTAGAACAGGCGCCAAGAGAATTCCTTCTCGCCAGAAGACGGGGCTTCGACACGGATAGCCGGAATGAAGCCCGGATTCTCTGCCATCGCGCTGGCCTGCTGCTTGTGCGCTTCCCCTACGAGGAAGTGGCCGAGGGTACTTTTGCCCACGCCGGTCGGGCC
>JAUSQH010000447.1 GCA_030652895.1 Alphaproteobacteria bacterium | reverse complement strand
CTGTTTGCCCCACGGGGCACGGCAGGTCAAGCGGCGAGCGGACGGCAGGGGGGAGCGGTATT
Organism: Alphaproteobacteria bacterium; assembly: GCA_030652895.1. Lineage (GTDB taxonomy): Bacteria > Pseudomonadota > Alphaproteobacteria > UBA11222 > UBA11222 > UBA11222. Next base: position 15,019 of record JAUSQH010000447.1, on the reverse strand, counting down.
TACCAGGGAGTTGTGGGTCTGGGGGCGCTTATTGCGATTGCCTGGGCCATTAGTGAAAACCGGGGTGCCGTAAACTGGCGCAATGTCGTGACGGCGCTGTTACTGCAGTTCGCAGTGGCGCTGCTGTTGTTGCGTGTGCCGATGGTCTGGCGCGGTCTAATGGCGCTTAATGGTGCTGTTGACGCCCTGGCGGAGGCGACGCGTGCGGGCGCAGCGTTCGTGTTCGGGTATCTGGGGGGCGGTCCGGCCCCGTTTGAGACGAGCAACGCCGCCGCCAGTTTTATTCTGGGCTTTCAGGCGCTGCCGCTTATTCTCGTTATTTCCGCCCTGTCCGCGCTGTTGTGGCATTGGCGCATACTACCCATCATTGTTTCCGGGTTTTCGTGGGTCTTACGGCGTCTGCTTGGCATCGGCGGTGCGGTGGGCGTTGCCTCGGCGGCGAATATTTTTACCGGTATGGTGGAAGCGCCGCTGCTGATCCGCCCATATATGGCGCGGCTTACCCGCAGCGAATTGTTTGTTGTGATGACGGGGGGCATGGCCACCGTCGCGGGCACCGTGATGATCCTCTATGCCAGCTTTCTGGAGCCGGTTATTCCAGGCGCGCTCGGGCATATTCTGGCGGCGTCCGTAATTTCCCTGCCTGCTGCTATATTGATTGCACAGGTGATGGTGCCTGAGACCGGGCAACCAACCCAGACAAAAGATTTTACACACACCAGTTACGCCAGCGCCATGGACGCCATCACATCGGGGACCCAGCAGGGCATCGTGTTGCTGGCCAATGTCATCGCCATGCTGATTGTGCTGGTGGCCCTGACTGCGCTGGTTAATCTTGGACTTGGTACGTTACCGGATCTGTTTGGCGCGCCCCTGACTGCGCAACGCATATTTGGCTGGGTGTTTGCGCCGCTGATGTGGCTGATCGGCATTCCATGGAACGAGGCGGTTACGGCAGGTGCGCTGATGGGCACCAAGACAGTGCTGAATGAGTTCATCGCCTATATTGATCTGGCAGGGGCGGGTGGCGCGGACTTAAGTGACCGCAGCCGTTTGATCATGCTCTACGCCTTGTGCGGTTTTGCCAATTTTGGCAGTCTAGGCATCATGATCGGCGGCCTCTCGGCAATGGCGCCGGATCGGCGCGGCGAGATTGTGCAGTTGGGACTGCGTTCTATTGTGGCCGGCACACTTGCCACCTTGATGACCGGCGCGGTCGCCGGTTTGATATAATCCGCTAACAGAAGGAAATGCGTTATGCTGCTATATGACTACCGTGCCGCGCCGAATCCGCGCCGTGTACGGATGTTTCTCGCGGAAAAAGGCGTCACCATTCCCACCGAGCAGATTAATCTAATCAAGGGACAACACAGGACGGCGGAATATATGGCCAGGGATCCGTTTATCCGGGTGCCGCTGCTGGAACTGGACAATGGTGAATATCTGGGCGAGTCGGTTGCGATCTGCCGCTATATTGAGGAATTACATCCCGCGCCGCCACTGTTTGGCCGCACGGCCCAAGAGCGCGCATTTGTTGAAATGTGGTCGCGGCGCGCCGAGTTTGAACTGCTGCCAGCCGTTGCGGGCGCCTTTCGCCACGGCACAGAAATTGGCAAGGCGCTGGAGCCCAACCAGATTCCAGCCCTGGCCGAGGCGTCAAAGACGCGCGCGTTGCAGGTGATGAAAATCTTTGACGCGGTTCTGGGTGACCGGCGTTTTGTCGCCGGACCTGATTTTTCCATCGCGGATATAACGCTGCTGTGTTCGGTTGATTTTGGCGCCAATACCGGCGCCATCCAGACGCCAGACGATTTGCAGCACCTCAAACGCTGGCACGGCGAAGTCTCGGCCCGGCCCAGCGCGAAGGCTTAATCTGATTTCAAACCAAATGCTGCCGCAATCAATTCATACGACCGCACCCGGTCGGCGTGGGCGTAGGTGATGGTCAGCAGAATAAATTCATCCACCGCGTGCTGCGCGCCCAATGCGGTCAGTTCGCCGTGGCACTCTGCTCCGGTCCCAATAATGCCGCGTGACTGGATGCTGGCATAAAGGCCGCGTTCGGAAAGGGTGAACGGATGCGCGTCCACCATTTCCGGACTGATAAAGCGCCCGCGCGCTCCCAGCAATAATTGCGTCACCCACAGATTGCGCGGCTTGGCGATATGTTGCGCCTGTTCGATCGTGTCTGCCGCCAGCGCGTTGACGCCCAGCGCGGCATAGGGTTCCGCAAGCCGCGCGGAGGGTTTGAAATTTTTGCGGTACGCCGCAACAGATTGTTCGGACTGTTCCGGCGTAATGAAATGCGCATGGCAATAAGGCAGACCAAATTCAGCGGCATAGAGCGCGCCCTGAATGCTTGATCCCAGCATCCAGGGTTCCGGTTGCGCGGGCCCCAGCGGCATGGCGTGAATGCCCTGATAGGGATGTTCGGGCGGAAAATTATCCGCCAGAAATCGCTGCAGTAATTCAATTTGCTGCGGGAACACTTCGATGGGATAGGCTTTTGGTCCGGGCTGTAACGCCGCTGCAGTGCGCTGATCCGTTCCCGGCGCGCGGCCGAGACCCAAATCGATGCGGCCGGGATAAAGCGTCTCCAGCATCTTGAAACATTCGGCAACTTTTAGCGGGCTGTAATGCGGCAGCATCACGCCGCCCGCGCCAACGCGGATATGCCGGGTTTCGCCTGCGATCTTGCCGATCAGAATTTCCGGTGCGGATCCGGCGAAGCTGGTGGTGTTGTGATGTTCCGCCACCCAATAGCGGTGATAGCCGAAGCGCTCGCACGCCCGCGCGAGATCAACTGTTTCCATCAGCGCCTGCGCGGCGCTGCCGCCGTCACGGATCGGGGATTGATCTAGTACGCCAAGTCTGGTCATCTGCCGCCTATTGTTGGCGCAACGCGCGCACCAGAAAAAACGGCGACGCGCTGCACACGATCATTATTGAAGAAAATATCAGCAAAGCATCCGATGTCTGCAAAATATCCTGTAACAGCCCGCCCAGCCAGGCCCCGAGGGCTGCACCCATGCCGCCGCCCATACTGATGGCGCCATATATGCCGCCAAAATTAGGGCCGCTGAAAATCCGCGACGCCATGGTTGAAACGGTTGGCCCGCGCGCGCCCATGGACAGCCCGACGCTGATCACAAGCAATGGAATGGCGATGGGCGACGGGTAGTATTTAATTAAAAACAAACCGCCAACAGCGCTGAGGCTGAGCAGATAGCTTAACAATACGGCGCGCCGCGGGCCGATCCTGTCCCCCAGAGCACCAAAACCAGTGGCGCCGAAGGGGCTCAAAAGGCCAATCAAACCAAATACGGTGGCGGCGTATACCGGCTCGATACCGGTTTCAATCATGAAACTGACCGAATGAATCATGACACTGATGACGCCCGCGCCCGCAAAGAAAAACGCCGCCGACATGCCCCAGAATGACGTCGTGCGGATGGCCCGTTTCAGTGTCCAGGCGTCCGTATTTGTGGGGGATTGCGCATCCGCCTTGCCCAAATGAAATTGCCGGTAGGAAGGATGCCCGGCGCGAATTTTGCCCCACGGCATGGCAAGCATTACCGGAATAAGCACGGCCAGAATAACAGCGTAAACCTGATATGCGGTGCGCCAGTCAAAACGTGCGATCAAAAGTGCCGCGGCGGGCGAAATGATTAGGGTTCCGACGCCAGCGGCGGAATAAATCACCCCCATCGCCGCGCCCACCCGCGCGTGATACCAGCGGTTGATCAATACTGCCGCAGGCACCGGGCCTATACAGGCAATAGAGACACCACCCATAACGCCAATAGATGCGTACAACGTATAGATATTTTCGGCATATGACGCAATGGTGTAGGCGCTGGCGAACAGCGCAAGTCCGGCGGGGTATAACACCCTTGGCCCCAGTCTTTCCATAAGGGTTCCGGTAATCGGGGACATCAGCCCGGCGAGCAGCAGCGCAACAGATATAATGCTCGAAACCTCGCCGCGTTCCGCCGACAGCGCCTTTTCCAGCGGCAGCAGAAACACCGAAAAGGATAGGTTCATGCCGGCCGCCAGCAGGGTCAATGTGAAGCAGAGGGCCAGAACGACACCAGCCAGCAGAGCAGGTCGCGGGACCGCCACGTCTGAGGTTTGGGGCATGATAAACCGGGAAATATACCTAAAATTAAAGTTGCGCGGACCTTAAGCTTTGATCGGACGCTAGGCAATTTTTCTCTATTTTGCCCCGAACAAAATCCCGCAGCCAAGTGAAGAACAAGTGATTAACCTGCTGTTAGGGAGTGTAGTATACTTATAGATGTAGTTGAATTTATATTCAACCTAAAGGGGCGGATCTGATTTTGTATGGGGACGTATATTGGGTGCAACAAATGGCCAATGTCAGAACCCTATTGCTGAGTGGTATCAAGGAGAGGCTTGGTGTTTGGCGGAATGGTAACGAATCCGCGGCACTGACAGCGCTGGCTGGATACAAACACAGATTTTTGCTCTGGTGGAACGGGGACGGCGCGTCTGAGTCAACGGCTCAATGGGTGCTCGCTTCGCCGTCCCAAATGCGTACGGCCGACGCGCCACACGCGAAGAAGCAGAATGTTTCGGCACGTTTGATTGTCTCGCAAGCGCTTTGGGGCGAAGGAAATCTTTCGCCCGGTCCAGCGGATTTCGTTGCCAAATTGGTAAACCTGTTAAGGCTTACTCCGGAGATGAGCATGGTAGATCTTGGTGCGGGTCTTGGTGGACCTTCACGGGCCATCAGCGCTGCCTATGGGGTCTGGGTGACCGCTTACGAATGGGAAGCAGAAATAGCTCAAGCGGGTAACGAACAGTCCATCATGCATGGCATGGGCAGGAAAGTCCCGATTGTGCACCTTGATCCCGATACGATAGATCGGCCCGTGCGGAAAATTGACTGTTTCTTCTCCAAGGATGCACTCCATCTCGTCGACAAGAAAAAGGAGTTGCTGCTTGCGGTGAAGGCCGCGTTAAAACCAAACGGCCAGTTTTTCATCATTGACTATCTGGTTACCAAACAGGGCGAAAGCAGTCCGCGTATCGCTGCCTGGAACGCGGCCGACGAACAGGTCAGCCATTTTTGGAGCAAAGAAGAATATGCCGCGGCGTTAACAGGGATGAAGCTGGACTTGAGAGTAACCGAGGATATGACGTCGCAATATTGTGAAATGATTGCGGAAGGCTTTCGTCAATTGAAGAATGCAATGGAAGGGCTGATAGCTGCCGAGACAGATCCAGGCAGGCAGTCGGATTTGCGGCATGCACTCGCGTTTGAATCTAACCGCTGGGCAGTGCGTGCGGACGCAATGCAGGCGGGGGATATTGCGGTTGTCCGATTTACCGGCGCCATCCCACATTAGTGTCCTGATCCCAGCCTTTGTAATATCCGGCGGCACGTTCTGACGCGAAATTCAAATCCGCGACCTAAGTTACGGATTCAGAGCGCTTTGACCAGGCTGCGGGTCTGTGCGAAAATGACCGGCACAGACAGGGAGAGATGGTCATGAGCGGACAAAAAACCATACGCATTGGCGGCGCCACCGGCTTTTGGGGAGACACCGGTATGGGGGCGCAACAACTGGTGCGTGGCGGCAATGTCGATTATCTGGTGTTCGATTATCTGGCGGAAATCACCATGTCGATCATGGCCCGCGCCCGGGCGAAAAACCCTGAAAATGGCTATGCGCTGGATTTTGTTTCCGGCGTGCTGCGCGGTATCCTTCCAGAAGTGGCGCGCCAGGGTATCAAGATCATTTCCAATGCCGGCGGCGTCAATCCGGTTTCCTGCGGCAAGGCGGCGCAGGCGCTGGTGGATGAGCTTGGGCTGAAGCTGAAGGTTGCGGTTGTTACAGGGGATGACGTGCTTGACCGAGCGGACGCAATGCGCACCGCCGGGACAAAAGAAATGTTCAGTGGCGCCTCGATGCCGTCAAAACTTATGTCGATGAACGTATATCTGGGTGCGCCTGGTATTGCGGCCGCGTTGGACAACGGTGCGGACATCGTTGTTACCGGGCGCTGCGTCGACAGCGCAGTGACCCTGGGCGCCTGTATCCATGAATTTGGCTGGAAGCTGGACGATTATGACAGGCTTTCGGCGGGCAGCCTGGCCGGGCATATTCTGGAATGCGGCGCCCAGGCGACGGGCGGCATTCATACCGACTGGCGTCTGTCGGAAGACTGGGACAATATCGGTTTTCCCATCGCGGAAGTGTCACCCGACGGCAGTTTTGTGATGTCCAAACCGGATAACACCGGCGGGCTGGTGAGCTTTGGCACCATTGCCGAACAGATGCTGTATGAAATCGGCGATCCCCAAGCCTATCTGTTGCCCGATGTGACGTGTGATTTTTCGGCTGTGAAGATGGAAGAGACCGGCAAGGACCGGGTCCGCGTCAGTAACGCCAGGGGGCTTCCTCCCACGGATAGATATAAAACCTCCGCGACGTATGAAGATGGTTTCCGTCTCGGCATGTATCACACCATCGGTGGCATCGATGCCGCCGCCAAGGCGGAAAAAACCGGTGAGGCGATATTCAAGCGCTGTCGCCGCATGTATCGCGACATGAACATGGCCGACTTTACCGAAACCAGCATCGAAGTGGTGGGGGCGGAAGCAAGTTACGGCCCGCACAGCCGGGCGCGCGGCGCGCGTGAGGTGGTGTTGAAACTCGCCGCCAAACATGAAAACCCGAAGGCGCTGGATATGCTGGTGCGCGAGGCGACATCGGCGGCGACCGCCATGGCGGCCGGCACGTGCGGGCTGGCGGGAAATCGGCCCAAAGTCTCACCGGTGGTGCGGCTGTTTTCCTGCCTGACGCCCAAGCGTGACATCCAGGTCGCTGTGCACATTGGCGGGGAAGTGATTCCAGTTGACGTGCCGGCAAAAGGCGGGTTCGACGCCAAAGCCGTAATCCGCCCGGCTATTGGCGGCGCCCCATCGCTGTCCGGTGAGATAACCGGGGCACCACTCGTTGCGCTGGCATATGGACGCAGTGGCGACAAGGGCAATCATTCCAACATCGGTATTATAGCGCGCAAGCCGGAATATCTGGCCTATATCCGCGCCGCCCTTACTGAAAAATCGGTTGCGGATTATTTCGCACATATCCTGCAGGGCAAGGTGCAGCGCTTTGAAGTGCCCGGCATTAATGCATTGAATTTTCTGCTGGAGGATATTCTGGGCGGTGGCGGCGTGGCCAGTCTGCGCAATGACCCGCAAGGAAAGGCGTTTGCTCAGATGCTGCTGGATTACCGTGTGCCGGTGCCGCGTGCAATGGCCGAAGCGGACAGTCTGCGCACTGTTGCGTAAAGAAAATGCCTGCACGCGAACTGGATGATCTGCTGTCGCGCATCCGCGGCTGCCGCGAATGTGCGCCGCAACTGGCGCACGAGCCGCGCCCGATTATTCAGGCGTCAACCACCGCGCAGGTGTGTATTGCGGGACAGGCACCCGGAACCCGGGTACATGCGTCCGGGTTACCGTTCAATGATCCAAGCGGCGACCGGCTGCGCGAATGGATGGGGATTGGCCGCGATATATTTTATGATGCGACCAAAATCGCTATAGTGCCGATGGGGTTTTGTTTCCCCGGTCAGGATGAGAAAGGCGGTGACCTTCCACCACGCCGGGAGTGTGCGCCACTGTGGCGCAACACGGTCTTCGCGCAACTTCCAAAGCTGGAGCTTGTCCTGCTTGTCGGCCAATATGCGCAGCGCTGGCACCTGGAGAAACGCCGCAGGGAAAACCTGACTGAAACAGTACGCGCCTGGCGGAGCTATTTGCCCCAGGCGCTTCCTTTACCGCATCCATCTTGGCGTAATACTGGCTGGTTAAAGAAACATCCATGGTTCGAGGAAGAATTGGTGCCCGAATTGCGTGCGCGGGTCGCAACTTTGACAGGTTAATGTTGCGGGCCGTCATTTTGTGCGTTGCAGGGATGGCGGCGTGTGCGCCTCTTACTCAAAAGACCGGGTTGCGTAGCGTTCAGCCCTCCTTCGAAGCTGGGTATTATGTGACAGCAGATGGAGTGCGTCTGCCGCTCAGTGTGCATTTGGCGCCATCGGAAAATGCCGTGATCGTCGCGCTGCACGGTTTCAACGATTATCGTACAGAATTCGATATGGCGGCAGAATGGTGGATGCAGCACGGCATCACCACTTATGCTTATGACCAGCGCGGGTTTGGCGGCGCGCCGCACAGGGGTATCTGGCCAGGTCCGGGTATTCTGGCGGATGACGCACGCACTGCAATTTCTCTGGTGCGCAAAGCGCATCCCGGGGTTCCTGTTTATCTATTGGGCATGAGCATGGGGGGTGCGGTAGCGCTTGAGCTTGCGGCGTCATCCATACCGCCAGATGTGGAGGGCGTCATTCTGGTGGCGCCCGCCGTTTGGGGCTGGTCGTCGCTCAATCCGGTTTACAAAGGTGTTTTGTGGTTAGCCGCCCATACCGTCCGGGCGAACAGGATGACGGGGCAGGGGTTGGGCGTGCTCGCGTCCGACAATATCGAAATGCTGCGCGCCCTGGGTCGGGACCCAATGATTATCCACGAAACCCGTACCGATGCGGTCTACGGGCTGGTCGGGCAGATGGAGGGCGGTTACCGCGCGGCGGACCGGGTGCGGTTGCCGGTGCTGTTACTGTATGGCGACAAGGATGAAGTTATCCCAAGAGAACCGGTAGAAGACGTCATTGCCGCCCTTCCCGGGCCAAAACGCGTGGTCATTTATCCCAATGGGTATCACATGCTACTGCGCGATTTACAGGCGGAAAATGTATGGCGGGATATTGCTGTCTTTATACATGGCTCTCCGCTACCCGTCAGGTAGTAAAAGACGTAGTTAATCTCGTATTAAGAAATATTTCATAGAATATATAAAGTTAGTTGCGTACTGCGTCAAAACTATCCTTGACCGCTTCATCTTGGGGGTGAAGCGAAGGGAGTTAGGGGCGACAAATATGGACAATGAGAACCCTGCGATGGTGGCAGGAATAAAGGCGAAATTGGCGAGCTGGTGGAATGGATATGATTCTCCGGCGCTGGACATGCTTGAACGATATACGCGGGTTTTTCTGCTTTGGTGGAATGGCGATCCTGATTCTCCGTCGGGTAGAAATTTGGACGTCAAGCCGGGCCGTAAGCGCACCGTTGAGGTGCCGCACGCGAAAAAGCAGGATATTTCGGCCCGTGCAATGATCTCGCAAGCCCTCTGGGGCGAGGGAAATCTTACTCCCGGCCCGGCCGAGTTTGTTACGGAACTAACCGCCAGATTGGGCCTTACTCCGGAAATGAGCATGCTGGATCTGGGAGCTGGCCTGGGAGGACCTTCGCGGGCGATTAGCTCTGCTTATGGGGCCTGGGTTACGGCCCTTGAAGCCGTGCCGATTCATGTCAAAGCGGGTATGGAACAGTCGATTATGCATGGCATGGGAAAGAAAGTGCCGATTTCGCAATTCGATCCCGAAACGGTTGATATCCCCGTCCGCAAATATGATTGTATTTTTTCAAAAGAAATGATGCATCACGTAAAGGTAAAAAAGCGGCTGATAGCGGAAATAGAAAGGGGACTAAAGGCGCAGGGCCAGTTTATCATCACGAATTACGTGGTTACAGACAAGGGCATAGACGGACCACATGTTGCCGCATGGAACGAAGCGGATGGGCAAGTAAATCATTTTTGGAGCAAGCGAGAATATAGCGCTGCATTTGCAGAGGTAAAACTCGATCTGCGGGTCACCGAGGATTTGACACAGCGATACTGCGAAATAATTGCGGATGGTTTTCGTGGTTTGATGAAAAACATGGAAAGCTTACTCGCGAGCGAGACGGAGGAAGCGAGACAATCTGAATTACGCCGGGCGCTGGCGTTTGAATCCAACCGCTGGGCCGTACGTGCGGAGGCGTTACAGTCAGGGGCAATTGCCGTTGTCCGCTTTAGCGGTTTGAACCCGCTACAACCTGAAATCCGTTAGTCGGAAAAAAAGTTGAGTTCCACCTTTACGCCATCCGGATCGTGCACGAAAATCTGCCGGACGTTGAAGTCCGGAATATTCATCTCGGAAAACGTGATGCCCCGTTGCTGTAAATTCGCCTTGGTGCCGTCGAAATCAGTTGCCCGGAATGCCACATGATCAATGGTTCCAGCGCCGCTTTTTTCGTTGTGTTTGATGCCAATAAGATGAACGACAGCCTTTTCGCCGCAATAAAGCCACGCGCCGGGGATGCCAAATTCAGGCCGCTTGCCATTATGCAGGCCAAGCACTTCTTCGTAAAATTTAACCGAGCGTTCAAGATTGTCGGTCATGATGTTGTAATGGTCGAGATCGGCTAGCGCCATGGCCCGTTCCTCTTGCATATTTCGTGGATCAGAACGAACAGTGTCGCCGCTTCGCCAGCTTCATTCAAGAAATAGTTACTGGAAAGCTGACAGCTTGTCAGGGGATGTAGCTGATGATAGTTAGTGCTCAAGATGGAATGTCGGGTCCGCATTCTGCGATATGCAGATGCGGATTTTGTCAGTTTAGGCGGCTATAAACCCTAAAACAGCAGGAATTATTTCAATATGCTCAAGCGTATAGAAGACTGGGTATTCCGGCTGCGCATCCCAATTCTGATACTGCTGGCGGCGGTGACCATCGTAACGGGATACTATGCCACGCAGTTGCGCTTTGACGCCGGTTTCATCAAACAGCTACCAACCGATCATCCGTTTATCGAAACTTTCACGGAATACCGCGACAAGCTGCCGCCCCCCAATACAATTATTATTGGCTTGCATCCGCGAAACGGCACGATCTGGACCGTCGATGCGATGCGTAAACTGAACGATGTGACGGATGCGATTTTTTTCCTGCCTGGTGTCTATCGGGGGTCCGTACAGTCGCTGTGGACGCCAAACACGCGGGTTCTGGAGGTCAATGAAGAAGGGTTGCTGGCCTATAATGTGATTGAGGCCGAGGTAACGCCGGATAATATAACCGACAAAAAAATCGATCGTATTCGCAACAACACCTTGCGTGGTGGCTATGTCGGACAATTGGTTTCGCATGATTTTACGATCGCCTCGATCAGGGCAAATTTGAATGAACTGGATAACAGAACTAAAAAGCCGCTGGACTATATAGATCTCGCCCGCAAGCTGGAGACGGAGATCCGTGATCGCTTCGAAGACGATGAATATGAAATTCATATTATCGGCTTTGCCAAGATGATCGGGGATATCGCGGAAGAAGCAAAAAATGTCGGCGTCTTTTTTCTGCTGGCGTTTGTGCTGACAACCCTTGCCGTCTACGCCTATGCGCGGTCTATTGTGCTGACTCTGCTGGCCGTATTTTGTTCGCTCATGTCGGTTGTGTGGCAATTTGGTCTTCTGAAGCTGTTCGATATTGGCCTTGATCCGCTTGCCATTCTGGTGCCGTTCCTGGTTTACGCGATCGGCGTCAGTCACGGGGTGCAGCAGATAAATCTGATTTCGGCTGAAATTTGCGCCGGGAGGGATAGTGAGTCTGCGGCGCGCGCGACCTTCAGCCGTTTGCTGGCGCCGGGCGCCATGGCGCTGGTTACGACGCTTGTTGGCTTCATGACTCTCTATCTGATCCCGATTCCGATGATTCAGGAAATGTCGCTGATGGCGTCGATTGGCGTCATGCTAAAAATTGTCACCAACCTGTTCATGTTGCCGATAATTGCATCCTACTGCAAATTTGGATCGGGTTATGTGGCGCGCATTTCCCGGGCGCGGGAAAGCCGCGCCAAAGCGATGCGGTGGATGGCGGGGATAGCCCAGCCCCGGGCATCCGCCATAACCCTGGCGATCTGCGTAGTGATTTTTGGCGTGTCCGTTGCTGCAACCCGCGACCGGCATGTCGGCGATCTGCACGCCGGCGCGCCCGAACTATGGCCGGAAGAACGCTACAATGTTGACACCAATCTGATGGTGGACAAGTTCTCAATGAACCTTGATGCATTCATGATCATTGGCGAGATGCCGGAACTTTCGTGCATCAATTACCCGGCAATGAGTTTACTCGACCGGTTTACATGGCATTTACAGAATGTCGAGGGCGTTAAATACGCCATGTCACTGCCGACGCTGGCAAAGCGAGGGCATGCGATCTGGTCGGAAGACAATCTGAAATTCAATGCGCTGGCACGAAACCCAACAACATTTGCTCTGACTATTGGCGGCGTCCCACTCAGCAGTGGTCTGCTGAACGAAGAGTGCACGATGCTGCCGGTGATCGCATTTACCGTCGATCACAAGGCGACAACAATCAATCGTGTGGTTGCGGCGACACAACAGTTTATCGCCGACAATCCGATGGAAGGGGTGCGTTTCCGCCTGGCGTCCGGCAATGTGGGCATCATGGCGGCGACTAATGAAGTGATTGCGGCCAGAGAAATGCCGATGCTGATTGCTGTTTATGTCGCCATTATCAGTCTGGTGGTCCTCGCTTATCGCGACTGGCGGGCGACAATCTGCTGCTGCGCGCCGCTTATCCTGGCTACATTCATTGGATACTGGTTTATGTCCTGGCAGGAGATCGGGTTGAAGGTTTCAACCCTGCCCGTGCTGGTGCTGGCGGTTGGCATCGGCGTCGACTACGCCTTCTACATCTATAGCCGTATGCAAGGCTATCTGGAGGCGGGCATGGATATTACGGACGCCTATACACAGGCGCTGCAGGAAACCGGTATGGCCGTGATGTTCACTGGTGCGACATTATGTATCGGCGTATCTACCTGGGCGTTCTCGGCGCTGAAATTTCAGGCTGATATGGGCATCCTGCTGTCGTTCATGTTCCTGATCAATATGATCGGGGCGGTGACCGCATTGCCTGCACTTGCGGTTACACTGGAGCGCCTGTTTCCGCGGCGCAAGAAAGTGGCAGCGGGGGCCTAGCCCCCGAACGCCTTTTTTATACCTTCCTGCATCTCGCCGAGAATTTTGGCGATATGCTTGTCTTTGCTGATGGCGGTCCAATAGGCGGCAACCTTGGGATAGCCTTCGAGCGGCTTTGGCACGTCAAACCGTGGCAGGATCGCTGTGACAAACATCAGCGATGCGGCCAGCGCGCCATCGGCATGGGTGAGCTGTTTGGCCGCCGCATAGCCGCCTTCACCAATCAGCGCCTCCAGGTCCTTCAGTGCGGCGTTTAAATTCGGAATGGCCTCCGTGACAGCCTGCGGAGAAATTTCTCTGCCGAACAGCTTGAAAACCAGCGGTCTTACAGCAGGCATGATGTAGAGATCGGACATGCGTGCGATCAGCCGGGCCTGGGCGCGGTCATGTGCATCAGCGGGGCGCAGGGTTGGCGTTGGAAACATGTCTTCCAGATATTCGCAGATCACTTCGGATTCCGGCAGGACAGTGCCATCGTCCAGTTCCAGCGCGGGAATTTTCCCAATAGGATTGATTTTCCTGTAAGCGTCGGTGCGAAAGCCCGGCGGATCAACATATTCAATGTTCAGCCCCTTGACGTTGCATAGTAGCCGGACCCGCGCGGTGTAGGGCGACAGATTTGAATTATAAAGCTTCATGACGTTGCACTCCGTGCTCTAATGTGGGCGTATAGGGTGCACCGGGTTATGCCGGGTAAGCAATGAAATTTACCTGCGGGAGAGTGTATGAAAGCCATCCGATGCCATGCCTATGGGCTGCCCGACACATTACAATTGGAAGAGGTCTCGGCGCCCGTGCCGCGCCCTGGACAGGCGCTGATAGCGGTGAAGGCGGCGGGGGTGAATTTCGTAGATGCGCTGTGCATGCAGGGGACGTATCAGATAAAGCCTGCGCTGCCGTTCATTCCGGGCATGGAAGTGGCAGGGGTCGTTGCGGCGGTGGCGGACGGCGTCACCTCGGTTGCGATCGGTGACCGGGTGGCGTGTCTTGCGGGGATTGGCGGCGGCTTTGCAGAACAGGTGGCTGTGGCGGCGGATCGTCTGGTGCGCATTCCTGACGCGATGGATTTCCCAACCGGGGCGGGCTTTATGCTGACTTATTGCACGTCGCTTTACGCCCTGGAAAATCGCGGCCAGTTGCAGCCCGGTGAAACTTTGCTGGTGCTGGGTGCTGCAGGCGGCGTTGGCCTTGCGGCGGTGGATCTGGGCAAGGCCATGGGGGCCAGAGTGATTGCCGCCGCATCCAGTACCGCCAAATTGGAACAATGCCGTGCGATGGGTGCGGACGCGGTGATCAATTACGACACGGAGGATCTGAAAGAGCGGGTGCGCGAGCTGACCAATGGGGTGGGCGCGGACGTGATCTATGATCCGGTTGGCGGCAAATACGCCGAAACGGCCCTGCGCAGCAGCGCATGGAAGGGCCGCTATCTGGTGATCGGTTTCGCCAATGGCGCAATCCCGCGTATTGCGCTGAACCTGACCTTGCTGAAGGGCTGCGAAATCGTTGGCGTGGACTGGGGTCAGTTCAGCGCCCGCTTTCCGGGACAGGCAGCGCCGGTGCTGGCGCGGCTGATGCAATTATTTTCTGCGGGTAAGATTAAGCCCTGTGTGACGCAAACCTATCCATTTGCGCGCGCCGCCGCCGCGTTGAATGATTTGCTGGCGCGCAAGGTGATTGGCAAGGCGGTGCTGTTGCTGGACGAATAGCGAGCGCTGGCGATCCGTCACCGTCCCATCGGATAATTCTCATTGGCGCCGATGAATGGTTGTAGCAGCATGCGATCAAGTTGCTGATCGCGCCGTGACCTGAACTGATCAATTCCGATTGTCATGGCCTCATGCCCCAGTGCGGGTTGTGCGCGATACGTGCCAAACAGATGATCCCACCAGGGCAGGCTGAAACCAAAATTGGTGTTGGTTTCGGACGGCGTTACGGAGTGATGCACCCGGTGCATGTTTGGCGTGACGACCAGTAAACGCAAAAATTTGTCAGTGCGTGCCGCAATCTTCAAATTGGCATGATTGAACGTAGAAGTGCCGTTGAGAAGAATTTCAAATAGTAACACGGCAATAGCAGGTGCACCCAGAGCCGCCACCAGC
>JAUSQH010000437.1 GCA_030652895.1 Alphaproteobacteria bacterium | reverse complement strand
AAGCAGCGCCGATGCGCTGGTGCTGCATGATCTGCTGCCGGCGCCTGATGGAATGGCGGCGTTGAACTACCTGGCGGACCGCGTCTTTGCGCCAGCCGGCGCTGATCCGGAGGCGGTGCGGCGGTATGTTGTGGAACGGGAGACGGCGTCATGATGATCGTGCCCGCTGGCGTCAAGGTGCATCTGGCGTTGGGTTATACCGATATGAGGAAGGGCATGGACGGGCAGGCCGATGCTGGTCCAGGACGCGCTGAACAAGGATCCGTTCTCGGGCCACCTCTTCGCCTTTCGCAGCAAACGCGCAAGCTGATCATGCGCAGCCACTCCTGTTTACTATGGTCCGTATCGTCGAAGGCGTGGGCGCGTTAAGCATGATTCATCCTTGCTTAAAAGGTTTTGCATAACGTCGCGTATTACATTATATGGGTCACCATGAACCGCTTTTTTGCACTTCTGTGTGTTGTTTTCTCTCTGGTGCTTGCGCCCATGGCGCACGCAGCCGGTCTGGATTCTTCGGACAGTGGTTGGAGCACCGCGGATCAAACCTCTAAAAAACAAGACGACGGTAAACTTTCCGGTGCTGAGCATCACTGCTGTGGCCAGCGTATTGCGGACCATGCCTCACTCAAGGTTACTGACGTTCCGCAAGAAACCACGTCGGTCTATACCCTCATAGAGCAGAACAATCTGGCTTCGATTACCGTAGGGCCGCTCCTGCAACCCCCCTCTCGCGCTTAATCCACTGACCGTGGCGTATACGGCGGCGGCGGGTGCTGTTTTGCACCCCGCGCCCGCTTGCGCCTTCTGTTTTATCAATGGATTTCGTGAGGGAATTTCATGTTCCAAAAACCCATTATATGGCTGTTAGGCGCCACGCTGTGGTACGCCCAGGCCGCATCAGCGCAAGCGCCGGTTAACGGCAATGTCATTACACTGAATGCCGCAATTGAAAAAGCATTGACCGAATCCCCCCGGCTTAAGTCGGCGGGTTCGGCGGTGCTGGCAAGTAAAGGCAAACGCCTCCAGGCGGGGCTACGGCCTAACCCTGAAGCCGGCATTGAGGCGGAAAACTTTGCCGGTCAGGGGCCCTTTAAGCGTGCGGATTCAGCCGAATTTACATTCGGTGTTTCGCATCAGTTCGAGATCGGCGGCAAGCGTTCGGCGCGTCAGGCTGCAGCAAACCGGGCCTTTGAAATCGCCACTTACGAACACCAAAGTGCGCGTCTTGATCTGATCCATGATGTCACCATCGCCTATGCGGAGGCGGTGGCGGCCCAGGAAGAAGTCAAACTGGCGGCGGAGCAAAAGAAGCTGGCGGGCGAAGTGCTGGAAAGCGTCTCGAAGCGCGTCACTGCCGCAGCCGAGCCTCTCATTCAGAAAAGCAAAGCGGAGGTGGCGCTGGCCACCAGTGAAATTGCGTTCAGCACGGCGCTGCGGGAATTGGCAATGGCCAGGAACAGTCTGGCGTCATTATGGGGGCAAGAGGATGGCGCCTACAGCCTCGACGCCTCTGACTTTCTGGCCATCCAACCGCCTGCGCCGCTCATGGATGCAGCAGCAAAGCTGACAACAACGCCCGACATTGCCCGCCTGGACGCTGAGACCGCGCGGGCCAGGGCCAATCTTGATCTGGAACGGGCGAACGCCATTCCCGATCCCACTGTCAGTGTCGGCGTGCGGGATTTTCGTGAAACTAGCGATCAGGCCTTAATGTTCGGCGTCTCACTGCCAATTCCTGTCTGGAATCAGAACCAGGGCAATATTGCCAAAGCGCTTCATGAAGCCAGCAAGAGCGAAAGCGATAAGCAGGTCATGATGCTTGATTTAAGTAACGCCTTGACCCGCTCCGCACAGGCATTGCAGTCGGCCTATGGTGAAGCCGAGAGTCTGAAAACAATTATTCTTCCTGCCGCTGAAAAAGCGTTTTCACTGTCGCGCCAGGGCTATCAGGCAGGAAGGTTTCCCTACCTGGAAGTTCTGGACGCCCAGCGCACTCTGTTCGAGGCGCGCAGCCAGTATAACGCGGCGCTTAAAAATTATCACATACACCGCGCGGAGATAGAGCGTCTGACGGCGGCGCATGGCGCCAAAATTCAACCGTATGAGGAACATTATGAGTAGACGCGCGCTTATCACACTCGCTCTTGTGCTGGCACTGGCTGGCGGCATCTATGCCTGGCCTGGATCGGATTCAAACGATACGCCAAAGGAGATCTCTGCCGAAGAAGATCACGGCCACGAAGAAGGAAAAGGCGCACATGCCGATGATGCCAACGACGAGGCCGACGAGGAAGGCCACGGTGAAGGCACGCAGCTTTCCAGGGAATCCGCCGAAGCAGCTGGAGTCAGGACGGATGCGGCAGCAAGCGCCAGCATCCGTGAAACGATCCGGCTGACCGGGCGCACGACGCTGAACCAGAATACCACGGCGCAGGTCAGGGCGCGCTTCCCCGGCATCGTACGAGCAGTCAGGAAAGGCCCGGGCGAAGCCGTGAATAACGGTGAGGTGCTGGCAACCGTGGAAAGCAATGAAAGCCTGCAAGTTTACGCGGTCAAATCCCCGATCAAGGGCGTGATTATTGTACGCAACACCAATGTGGGCGATGTCGCGGGTGATGCGCCGATGTTCACGATTACCGACACTTCGGACGTATGGGTAGAGTTTCATGTCTTCCCGCGCGATGTCGACCGAATCAAAATCGGCCAGCAAGTGCTGATCACCAGCTTTGAAGGCGGGCATGTCAGCGAAGCGCCGATTACCACTTTGCTGCCTATCGTGGAAGCTTCCAGCCAAACCGTAGTGGTGCGCTTGTCGCTCCCCAACCCGGAAGGGTTATGGCGGGCGGGCATGACCGTACGCGGTGATGTGGTGATAGACGAGCGTCTGGTTCCGGTAGCGGTGAAAAATGCCGCCATCCAGCGCATGGAAGGCAAAACCGTGGTGTTCGTGCAGGAGGGCGATCGCTATGAAACGCGCCCTATCCGGGTTGGCGTAGACAATGGCGAATGGACGGAAGTGACGGAGGGATTGCAGGCGGGAGAGCGTTATGTGAGCGAGAAAAGTTTTCAAATCAAGGCAGATATCGGCAAAGCCGGTGCCGCGCACGAGCACTGAGAGGATAATGCCATGATTGAAAATATTTTAGGATTTTCGCTGCTGCACCGTTACATGATCGCGCTGATCACGGCAGCTATAGCTGCATTCGGCTTCTGGTCGCTTACGAACCTGCCGATCGATGCCGTGCCGGACATCACCAATAACCAGGTGCAGATTAACACCACCGCGCCTGCGCTTTCGCCGGTGGAGGTGGAAAAGCAGGTCACCTTCCCGGTGGAAACCGCGCTGGCGGGAATTCCTGGTCTGGAAAGCACCCGCTCAATTTCGCGCAATGGCTTCTCACAGGTGACGGCAATTTTTCGCGATGACGTGGATATTTATTTTGCCCGTCAGCAGGTCGGCGAGCGTTTGGGCGAAGCCAGGGAAACACTGCCAGATGGGGCCGATCCGGTGATGGGTGCGATTTCCACCGGGCTGGGCGAGATTTACATGTGGACGGT
>JAUSQH010000435.1 GCA_030652895.1 Alphaproteobacteria bacterium | reverse complement strand
TCAGCAGCACGCCCAGCTTGCGGCCCTTAAGAGTATCGGGAGCATTCAAGTGAATGCTCAGTGCATCAGACTTGGGTAAATCCTGTCTTGTTGGCTTTGCGGCAGGGGCGGCGTTCGGCATTTCCTGTAAACGTAATTCGTCAGCCACTTTTTTTGCGAGCCCGCCGTCTATATTCAGCAAATGCGAAACCATGCGTATACGAATATCGGGGCGCTGTACTTTGCTTAATTCAAAGACCAGTGCTGACGTGATATGGTCCTGCTCAACGGGTGTCTGACTGATATAAAACTGGCGGGCCTGGCTGTAGTGATCAGCGAAACTTTCAGCCCTGATGCGTAATTTCGGCCCGGATTCATCCGCCGCGAAGCTTTGAAAACCATCGGGCGTTTCGCGTGGCCCGGCTTGCGCGCCGCTCCAAGAATTGGGCTCATAATTGGCCCGCCCCTTTGGATTGTGCATCGCCATATGGCCGTCTTGCTGAAAATGTGCGAAAGGACATTTTGGCGCATTAACCGGAATATGGGTGAAGTTGGGGCTGCCCAATCGCTTCAATTGCGTATCCAGATAGGAAAAATTCCTGCCCTGTAGTAAAGGGTCGTTAGAAAAATCGATGCCCGGAACAATGTTGGACGTGCAAAACGCCACCTGTTCCGTTTCAGCAAAAAAATTATCTACGACGCGGTCTAGAACCAGTCGCCCGACGATACGAATGGGCACCTCTTCTTCAGGGATAAGCTTGGTGGCGTCCAGCACGTCAAAATCGAAGCGTTCCGCAAATTTTTCGTCAAACACCTGTAGGCCCAACTCCCATTCCGGAAAATCGCCCATCTGAATGGCGTTCCATAAATCGCGGCGATGGAAATCCGGATCTGCACCGTTAATTTTTACGGCCTCATTCCATACGACTGACTGCATACCGAGCTTTGGCTTCCAGTGGAATTTAACAAAAGAGGATTTACCTTCAGCATTGACCAGGCGAAATGTATGCACCCCGAAGCCTTCCATGAAACGGAACGAGCGGGGAATGGCCCGGTCAGACATGATCCACATGACCATATGCATGCTTTCGGGCATCAACGAGATGAAATCCCAAAAATTGTCATGTGCAGTGGCCGCCTGGGGAAATCCACTGTCGGGCTCATCCTTGGCCGCATGGATCAAATCGGGAAACTTCATCGCGTCCTGAATGAAAAAGACCGGCATATTATTGCCCACAATGTCCCAGTTGCCCTGCTGGGTATAAAGTTTCACTGCAAACCCGCGTACATCGCGCGCCAGATCAGCTGATCCTTTATTCCCTGCTACCGTGGAAAACCGCACGAACGCAGGGGTTTTCTCGCCGGCGCGCTGAAAAATATCCGCAGATGTTATGTCCGCAAGCGATTCATAGTTTTCGAAAAAACCATGCGCGCCATAACCGCGCGCATGCACAACGCGCTCTGGAATACGCTCGTGATCGAAATGAAAAATCTTGTCGCGAAGAACATGGTCTTCAAGAGCAACCGGCCCACGTTTGCCGACTTTCAATGAATTTTGATCGTCGGATACCGGCATTCCCTGCTGAGTCGTCAACGTTGCCGCGTCACGCTCGGCAATCTGGTGAATTTCTCCGCCTTCGCCCGTGTGCCCCGCATGCTCAGTAAAGACAGTCTCTTTTTTTGATTTATCTTTGGCGTCTTTTTTGGCGCGATCACTTTTTTTAGGCATGCTTTTCACCCCTGGTTATGTCGTAAAATCTATGCACAGGTTAAACTTTTAGCTCGTCAAAAAACCATCTGCGAAAATGATAAGATTATAAAAATTGCGTAAACGATGCTTATCCGGACCGCCCGGCATCGCCGTAAATGCGGGACACGGCACCATTCTACTTTTTACTGGCAGGCACACGATCCGCATCTGTTGTCAGCAGGTATTTGGCAATTTCGGATTCCAGCTCGTCTAATTCCTGCGAATTGCGCGATTTACCTAACCGTAATGCCGCATACCGCTCTATCGCAGAGAGATATTCCTGCAGTGAAAGAATTTTGCTTTTCATGATATTCGACCTCTTGGCGTTATCGCAGTTCCAGAAAGCGAACACGGTAAGCTGTGTTTGTCGCATCTGACTGGGATCTCCAAAGACAGCGCGCGTATGATCGATAACGCCCGGGTATGCGAAGTAGTTCCTCAAAATTTATGAAATAGGCTAAGCTGCAGGGCGTTTGCTGCTGCTATGTACGAGGAGCGTCTCGTCAGCCAAAAAGCCGTGGAAAAAGCCGGGAGCCATTCCTGGTGTTTGTTAACCACCGCATATGCCGCTGCTAAAACACCATGGTCTTTAGAGATCATCCGGCGCGCGCAATCTGCAACAATACGTTACGACATCAAGCCGGTGTTTTAATCTGCGGATAAAATATGGAACGAATTCCGCATGCAAGCGTTTATAAAAAGCGGGATACTTAAAAAGGAGAACTTTCATGGGTATAGAAGTTGGTGGGATCATCGGTTTACTGGTTCTGATTGCAGATGTGTGGGCGATTGTGAATGTGCTGTCGGGTGGATCGTCGATTGGCAGCAAGGTGCTGTGGTGTCTGCTGATACTGCTATTACCCGTGGTTGGTTTTATCATTTGGCTTCTTGCGGGTCCACGCGGCAACCGCGCCATAGCCTAAATGCAACCACCCTTTTACGGTACGCCAACCTGCGAAATACGGCCCTGAATGCGGGTTGGTGTAACGTCTAAATAAAGGAGGGAGTTACGGGCGTTCCGCGCTTTGCACCCCCTCCTTTATTCGTTCTGCAGCTTCTGCGTGATCCCCGGGTTCGGGGGTTGGCGCTGTATGTTCGCGCGTGTTTTCTGGCTTAAACTGCAGTTCAACATAAACAGGGAAGTGGTCAGAACCGAAATATTCCAACCGCAGAATATTATAAAGTTTGAAGCAGGGGGCAAAAAAGATGTGATCCAGCGGCCATCGAAGCATCGGATATTTTGCATGGAAGGTGCTGAACATTCCCCTGCCTATACGCGGATCCATCAGCCCGCTCACGCGCTGAAACAAACGGGTTGTGATTGACCAGGCAACGTCATTGAGATCGCCGGCGACCACTGCGGGTCTTCCTGATTCGCGAATCTGTCTGGCAATTATCAGAATTTCCGCGTCGCGCTCAAAAGTATCCTGAAATGGCCGTGGCGGAGACGGATGCACCGTGTATAAATCGATCAAGTCGCCGGAAGGTATTTTTACACGCGCGAAAAATGATGGGATTTCTTCGTTTACAAGAAACCGGCATTCTTCGTCGCGCAGTTCCAGTTTCGAATACAAAATCATACCATAGGTATTATCTAACGGGCAGCGGATCGCGAAAGGGTACGTGCTGTTAAGCTCATCAAGTTTCTCGCCCCACCAGTCATCAACCTCCATGGCGATCAGGATGTCGGGATTATGCTTGTTAACAATATCCAGCAGATCATCCGCGCGGCGATTGTCCTGTAAGACGTTGGCCACCATCAGGCTGAAATGACGCCCCTCGATACGTTGTTTCGCTTGCATTACCTGGCGCGGCGCAATTGGAAGATATGGGAAGACCAAATAGGTCTGATAAGAAATCGCGGCGATCAACGCGACCATCAACACATATCCAAAAGCGCCTGAAACACCCGTCGCCGCCAGCCCCGCCAGCACAAATATACCGATGGCGGTAAATTGTGCGCGTGGAAAGTCAAATACACGAAGCCACCAGTAGCCCTTTGGAACCAGCGGCAGACACGTACTTAAAATCACTACCAAGCCGAGAAAATAAAATAACTCCAGCACCATTATGCTTCCTAAACACCGCCGTGCCGCACTGTCACGTGCAGGCTGTATTGTAGAGGGCGTCACATCCTAGACTATAGACCCCGCCGCTAAAAATTTATTGCCATGTTACGGCCGGAAAAAGTGCGTCCAACTTGCACATTCCAGGAAGCAGGGGGCCGGTGCTCGGGCTATCTTCCCGGCCGGGGTTTAGTAGCGCCCGGATCACGAGTTTTCATTTAACTGTTGTGCGACGAAATCCCAATTCACCAGTTTATCAAGGAACGTTTTTACGAAGTCATCTTTCCGATTTTGATAATCCAGATAATATGCATGTTCCCACACGTCGCACGTAAGCAGTGGTTTGTGGCCGTTCATAACAGGCGTTTCGGCATCAGACATACAGCCGATCTGTAGCGCGTCCCCGTCCAGATACAGCCATGTCCAGCCAGTTCCGAATTGTTTGCCAGCGGCCTGGGAAAACTGCTTTTTGAAACTCGCAATACTTCCAAAAGCTTCGGACAATTGCTTTGCAAGCATACCGGACGGATTCCTGTTGGCGTTTGGCCGCATGCACCGCCAGTAGAAATTGTGATTCCAGACTTGTGCCGCATTATTGAAAATATCGACCTGGGCGCTTTTTCCAGCGGTTTTCTGAATAATGTGCTCAAGACTCTTTCCCTCAAGTCTCGTTTCCTGAACCGCGGCATTTAGTTTTTTGACATATGATTTATGGTGCTTGCCATGGTGAAATTCCAGCGTCCTGGCGGACATATACGGCGCCAGCGCGTCTACGGGATACGGTAATTCGGGTAGCTTGAAGGCCATCAGTTCACCTCATATTTTTTTCATACAATTGATATTTCAACGCATCAACTATCTCATTGGTTCCGTTTGGGTGAGCGCATACAGAAATAAGTGATAAAATCTTTACACGGCTTATCTGTCGTAGCGCGACGGAGTTCGAAATAGTTCAGCGCATGAATAGGGTGTCGGATGTTTCGAATATACCAAATATTTCAGGAACTTTTTTTTCATCCCGCGCGTTAGCGTGGCTCAAGTTCATTTAGCGGAGTACTTTTACATGCAAACTTTCAAATCAGCCTCTATTGGAGCGATTATGGCGATGGCGCTGTTCGTGTCTGGGTGCAACACTGTCGAAGGTATTGGTCAGGACGTCGAAAGCGCCGGTAGCGCAATCGAAGATACCGCGCGCGACGTCAAAAATTAGTTTAGCCGGATCTAGTTTAGAAGAGACGAATTGACGTCTCTTCGATCTTTCCCCGTCGAGGAGAATGCGTTGAGGCTGGCGTTCGCGTACTACTGCACGTGACAGCATCATGATAAACGGGGCCAGACAAGGCGGGCAGCCTGGGCAAATTCTCCTGGCGTCCAGGCGCCCATCTACCCCGTCTGAATTTACCCCGCCGATTTTTCAAGTTTAACCGCCGTTAGTCAGCCCTCTTTTGCCGGACCGTCAGGGTTTCAGTTGAACGCAGCAGCAGGCCTTGACTGAGAGGAAAAACCACCTCACTTCATCACGCGTCAGGGAAGTGGCTTCCTAGCTATAAAGCGCGATGCCCGCTCAATCGGCAGCCGCAGGACCGTCTTTATCCGGGGGCGTGATGGAAATCCCCGTAGGTACCTCAATGGTTTTTTCTTTCATCTCAACTTCGGGCACCGATATCGTCGTTTCTCCGGTTTCAACAGACATAGAGCCAGTTTCGACGTTGAACTTAGGCATTTGTCCTTCTTCAACTTTCATCTCGACCCCGGGCAGTTGGGCTTCTTTGGTTTGATCAACGTCAACCATATACAGGAAGAAGCCCGCAGCTAATATAACCGCCACGACTGCCAGGCCAATCAATATCGCCTTATTCGCGTTATTATTGTTCATAGGTTTCCTCCCCTTGTTTATGAAATATGACAGAACATCTAAAACATAACGCCGGGGAGTGAGATTGGTTCCAGTAATTGCCAGAAGGTTTTTTTCCGTCCGGGGCCATGTTGCGCCGGACGCCATCCGGACTGATCCATCATTCTGGTCGCGGCCGCCAATATTGCTCAGGGTACTGCCAAAAACTTCCTAGCCGCCAGGGAATCATCGCATCCATGAGCGGTGTCAGATCAAACCAGAACAAATACAAGTTAACGTGGCAGTGAGTTTGCGCGGAGGAAGTTTACGCTATTACAATACCGTGTGCGCCACGGAAGCTGGCAGAGGCGCGTCAAATACACATTCAACCCCGGTAGGGTTATAATATATTTTTACCTCTCCATTTATTTCCATTGCCAGGGCTTGTTCGATCAGCCGTGACCCGAATCCTTTGCGGGCAGGTATGCTCACTTTCGGCCCCCCCCGTTCCACCCATTGAAAAAGCAGACGCCGGTCCGGACATTCACCGGCCACGTGCCAGGTAATGACCACCCGTCCTTTTTCATCGGAAAGTGCACCATATTTAAGGGCGTTGGTGCACAATTCATGCACCGCCATGTGGAAAATAACCGCCATTGAAGAAGGAAAAAATACTGCCGGACCTTCTATATGAATCCGGTCCGTCCTATCAAGCATGGGCGCCAAAGTTGTTTTTACAACTGTGGCTAAATCAGTTCCTTCCCAGTTCACATTGGTCAGCAGATCGTGCGCTCCCGCGAGCGCCACAAATCTTGAGCGTAGGGCGGCATCCACCTGTTCCAGGGATTCAGAGCTTCTGAATGTCATTGAGGTAATTGCCTGCACGGACGCCAGGATATTTTTCACACGATGATTGAGTTCCGCGACCATAACTTCCTTTTGAAGTTCTGCGCGTTTGCGCTCCGTAATATCAACGAGCATATTGACCGCACCGATGACGATGCCATTGTCATCACGCAGTAGAGACGGATAAGCCAGAAACGGGATGCGAACGCCATCCGGGCGCCCGGCCATCGCCTCCGCGCCACGCATGTCGCGTCTTTCGCGCAAGGTAATCGCCATAGGGCATTCGTCATGCCGCATCGGGCGACCATCGGGCCAATACAAACGCCAGGAACCGCACCATTGGTCCTCCCCCAGCTTTGGGTGGTTATCCCACAGGTCAGATGCAGCCTTATTGTAGGCTATAATGCGCCCTTGAACATCTGTGGCATATATAGCAGTTGGTAGGGCATCCATTATCTGGACGATCAACCCTACATCCTTCCCGGCGAACA
Organism: Alphaproteobacteria bacterium; assembly: GCA_030652895.1. GTDB lineage: Bacteria > Pseudomonadota > Alphaproteobacteria > UBA11222 > UBA11222 > UBA11222. Next base: position 2,682 of record JAUSQH010000435.1, on the reverse strand, counting down.
CCCCCAACACCCGATAACTCCCCTGCGCGTTATTCATCCCAAAGCGTCAGCATATCTGTGAAATACACAGACAATAATTAACCCTAGCAACCCAAAATGTTTCATGCAACAGGGAAGATTTTATTACACGTTTTCATTGTTTTATTTAAGAATTCGTAATTTTCTTTTCCTGAATAGACTCGTTTTTCAATGTTTATAGCCGTTTTTTTATATATTTAACTATGAATGATTTAATTTCACACAAGAACAATGTAGGTCCAGACCTCGGTAAAAACGCGCCAAAAAATAAAAAGGGCATAGGGCGCCACCGTATGAGGCGCCCTATGCCTGCTTCAGACAGCCAGTATTAAAGCCAATATGGCGGCACGTCATAGTAGGAATGGATACTGCTTTCCCATTCGCGGTCACTCCACGAGTCCTCCCGGAATTCGGGGGCGTCACGAAGCTGCTCCTCACTTATATCGGTGCAAAAGCCGCCCTTGGATTTATCATAGGTAAGCTTTTTCCACGGTATCGGGTAATGGCTTTTGCCCAGGCCGATAAACCCGCCAAAGCTTAGTACGCCATAGATCACCCGCCCAGACATTTTCTCGATGATCAGGTGGTCAATCTCGCCGATATGACTACCTTTTATATCGAAAACATCTGTACCCTGAACGTCATCACTGGATATCCAGGTTTGGTTCTGATGCGACGTTTTCATAGCTGTGTCCTCCTGTTATAAGACAAATAACGCAAGCTCCCGCTCACGGTCCTTAAGTAACGTCAGAAGGTGCAACGAGTTCCGTTGATTTATCTACGGTTTGCCAACAGCTTTGAGAGGACAGCGATAACATTCTCCGGCTTGTGGGGTTTGGAAACAAGCGGCACGTCGGGCCAATCCCGAAATTCATCGCGCTGCTCGCTGTCGCCCGTACAGAACAGGAAAGGTATCTTTCGAACAGACAAAATTTTAGCGACACTGAAAGTGGTGCCATCACGCATCCGTACGTCCAGCAGCGCGACATCGAAATCAGTTGTGCGGGCGGCCTCTATCGCCTCTGTCAGCGACCTGACAGATCCAGCAACAACTCCGCCAGCTTCTTCGATGGTTAGTGCCAGTTCCATCGCTATTAGCGGTTCATCCTCAACCACCAAGACCTTAACACCATCGAGCATGACTAGACGTTCCCATTTTGCATATTGTATCCCTGCGATCACATCGAAGGTATGTTGTTAGAGTAGCAGTTCCATACGGCAGGTCAGTCCTGCGTGGTCGTAACTGCAGTTCATACTGTCGACGCTTTGTGAAATGAGAGACGTTCCGAAGCCGGTATAAGACGGCACTTCATCAATTGGGGGGCCGCCCTGTTCGCACCATACGAGCTGCACCTTACCGGGCAACAAAGACCAGCTTATGCTGATTTTCCCGGTATCGACGGATAAGGCGCCGTACTTTACCGCATTCGTACCTAGTTCGTGCAAAACAAGCCCTATTTGCGTTGCGGTCTCCGCCGGCAGCACAATTTCCGGACCATGCAGGACAATTTTCGATTCCAAATTGTCCACTATCCCCCGCAACTGAATGTTTATTAAATCGGACAGCGTGCCTCCTTGCCAATCCGCACTGGTAAGCAGGGTGTGAGACACCGCCAGGCTGTTGATGCGTCCCTCAAACGCTTGCGCAAACGCTTTCGGATCGTTCTTGGCGCGCAACGTCTGGCGCATAATTGACTGGATAACGGCCAGGGTGTTTGACACTCTGTGTGACAGCTCACGCAGCAGCATTGTTTGATGTTTTTCCGAATCCTTGCGTTCAGTAACGTCGATCATGACGCCATAGCTTTCAAGTTCAACACCATCGGGCCGTCTCACCATATGACCGCGTACAAGGAACCAGCGGATATTCCGCTGCGGGAAAATAACACGGAATTCAAACTCCAGTTTGCCCCCTGGAGCAAATATCTTCTTTCGTTCCTGGCGCCAGATGGCCAGATCGTCGGGATGAACGCGCCTGATTATCGCCTCGGGATTATTTCCGAAAGTAGTCCGGTCTATTTCGAGCAGCGCCAATAATTCGTTGGAAAATGTCAAGCGGTTGGACAGCCTGTCAAAATGCCAGATTCCCATCTGAGCGGCTTCTGCCGCAATGGAGTGCAACCTTGCGGAATCGCGGATATCTGTTTCGTCGCGAACACCACTGCTTATGTTGAGGATGGCCCCGCGCATACACTGGGGATTTTCGTCCTCATCGAATTCCGCCGTGCCGCTGTCTAGCACCCAAAATCGTCTTCCCGTCACCGCATGCCGGAAGCGATACTCAATCTTGTAATTGGGCTCGTCTGGCGTGAGAGAGTGAAATGCATTTTCGACATAAGGCAGGTCCTCGGGAAAAATGCAAATGGTCCAGTCGCTGATCGATCCGTGCGACGGCAAACCGACGACGCTCATGCTATTGTCGGAACGCTGCATCACATTTTGTGTGACGGCAGATGTGTACAGCATCATTTTGCCCGCTTCCATGGACTGAAGATACCAGCCGGGGGCATGCGTATCCGTATTGCCGGCCAGTTGAGATTTACTATCTGGATTGTCAGACATGAGTTCCACTTATCTGCCGCAACTCGAAGTTTAGAGCATAAGCATTGCCGCCACCACGATCGCCAACATCACCGCCTTCGAGCGCGACGGCCGGGCCGTCCA
>JAUSQH010000428.1 GCA_030652895.1 Alphaproteobacteria bacterium | reverse complement strand
GCAGCAGCAGCAGCAGCAGCAACAGGGGCGGCCGCAGACACGCCCCATTTTTCTTCCAGCATCTTCGAGAGTGAAGCTGCTTCGAGTACTGTCAACGCGGACAGGTCCTCTACGATTTGATCTAAATTCGCCATTTCAATAGTTCCTTCGGTTTGATCTTGTGTATCGGTAGGTTGGCTTACGCAGCCTCACTTTTGCTCGCATATGCACTGAGAACCCTTGCCAGCTGGCTTGCCGGGGCAGACAGCACCGTAGCGACGCGGGTCGCAGGTGTGCTGATCATTCCCACCAATCTGGCGCGGAGTTCATCAAGCGACGGCATGCTGGCCAGGGTCTCGACGCCATTTTTGTCGAGAACCGTCGGCCCCATGGCACCGCCCAATATGACGAACTTGCCGTTAAGCTTGGCGTATTCCATTGCCACTTTCGGGGCCGCGACCGGATCTGCCGAATAGGCAATTACGGTGGGGCCCGTCAGCAGATCTGAAATACCGCTGCACGGTGTGCCGTCCAGTGCGCGCTTCGCCAGGCGGTTTTTGATCACCTTAACATTGGCGTTTGCGCTGCCCATCCGCCTGCGAAGATCGCTCATCTCGCTGACGCTCATACCTGAATAATGGGACACTACAACCACCCCGGCATCATTAAAGACGCCGTTGAGATAGGTAATCATTTCCTGCTTTTGCGCTCGGTCCATTGTTGTACTCCTTGTTCCAGCAGGCCGGATGCACATCTGCCCCGGACCGCCATCGTTGGACCCAACCCCGCCGCCCGGTCAGACCGGGCCCCCACATGAGGTGCGGAGCCGTTTGCGCCTGTCCCGGATCAAACCGATCTTTGTCACCGCCGGTGCATGTTTTTATCCATGCCGACAGCAACCTCTCACGCCTTGCCCCGTCTCATGCGGGCGGTTTTTAAGCTGACCCACAAGTGAGCCAGAACCCGCAATCTCGGACAGGATATAACCCGCCGTAACGCGTAATGCGCTTCGCCGGGCTATCCTTCGCACCGCCAGTGACGGCGCGAAACTTTGTTACGAGCTGGAAATACTCGCAAAATCCACTTTCACGCCCGGCCCCATGGTGGAGCTGAGCGAGATCTTTTTCACATAGGTGCCCTTCGCGCCTTCCGGTTTCGCGCGCGTAATCGCTGAAACGAAGGCCCGGATGTTGTCGCATAAAGCCGCTGACTCAAAGCTGGCTTTGCCAACGCCACCATGAATGATGCCGGCTTTTTCCACCCGGAATTCCACCTGACCGCTTTTAGAAGCCTTTACGGCCTCGGCCACATCATTGGTAACCGTGCCCAATTTCGGATTGGGCATCAGACCGCGCGGCCCCAGCACCTTGCCCAAACGGCCAACCAGCGCCATCATGTCCGGCGTGGCGATGACACGGTCAAAATTAATCTCGCCCGCCTGAACCTTTTCCATCAAATCTTCCGCGCCGACAATATCGGCCCCCGCCGCCAGGGCGGCGTCGGCTTTATCGCCTTTGGCGAAAACCGCAACGCGAACTGTTTTGCCGGTACCATTTGGCAACTGCACCATACCACGCACCATCTGGTCCGCATGGCGTGGATCGACATTCAAATTCATCGCCACTTCCACGGTTTCATCGAACTTGCCGACACTATGCGTCTTGATCAGGCTTACCGCGTCTTCCAGCGCATAAAAGCGATTGCGATCAATCTCTGCAGCGGTTTTCTTTTGCCGTTTCGTCAATTGAGACATGATTTAGCCCCTTACCTGAAGACCGAGCGACCGGGCGGAACCGGCAATAATCCTGGCGCCCGCATCAAGATCGTTTGCGTTCAGGTCATTCATTTTCTTTTCCGCTATCTCACGGCACTGGTCCATGGTCACGTGGCCCGCAACCGTCCGGCCCGCTGCATTGGACCCCTTGTTGATATTCGCTGCCTGTTTCAGCATATGCGACGCAGGCGGCGTCTTAATCACGAAGGTAAACGATTTATCAGCATAGGCCGTAATGACCACCGGCAACGGAGTGCCGGGTTCAAAATTCTGGGTTTGCGCATTAAACGCTTTGCAGAATTCCATGATGTTAAGGCCGCGCTGACCCAAAGCCGGGCCAATAGGCGGCGAGGGGTTAGCCTGCGTCGCCTTGCACTGCAATTTTATATAACCTGTAATCTTCTTCGCCATATTGCCCTCAGTTTAGCGGCGCCGGTTAAAACGCCTGTCACGGGGTTAGTGGTTCGGCCCGTCCCGGCATGTTGAGACGCGCCTCCCACTTATTTTGGATAGCCTGCAATCAATCAGAACCGCTCCGCAGTCAGACTAATCAGACAGACCATCCCGCCAATTAAACTTTCTCCACCTGTCCATATTCAAGCTCAACCGGGGTCGCCCGGCCAAAGATTGACACCGCCACCTTCACACGCGCGCGGTCACTATCCACTTCCTCGACCAGCCCGCTGAACGACGCAAACGGCCCATCGCATACCCGGACCTGCTCACCTATTTCAAAGCTGATAACGGGTTTCGGCCGCTCTATGCCTTCCTGCACCTGGTTCATGATGCGCGCAACGTCGCTATCTGGAACTGGCATAGGCCGGTTACCACTGCCCAGAAAGCCCGTCACCTTGCCGGTATTCCTGATCAGGTGATATGTGTCGTCACCTAATTCCATTCTCACCAGCACGTAGCCCGGAAAAAATTTCCGCTCCGACAGGACTTTACGGCCGCGCCGCATTTCCATCACTTCCTCGGTCGGCACCAGAATTTCTTCAAACCTATCCGCCAGGCCCTGCGCTTCCGCCTGCTCCCTAATCGAATCCGCAACCTTCTTCTCGAAGTTCGAGTAGGTTTGAACAATATACCAGCGCATCACCATGTTCTGAACCCTATCCGCCTGCGCCAAGTAAAAATCCAATGCCAAATTGCAGCACGACATCAACGACAGCAAAAAACACCGATGCGAGCGCCACCATGATGAACACCATCAGGGTAGTGACACCGGTTTCTTTCCGGGTTGGCCAGGTCACCTTGGAGGTTTCCCGACGCACCTGCTGCACAAATTCGAAAGGCGAGGTTTTCGCCATTACCGCTCCACAAACGCTTTCATTCTTTTAGCACTTTCAATTCTTTCGATGCCTAAGAGCCGGAAAATCCTAACAACTGAATTTATCCCGCGTCATCGCATCATACTATTTTGGCAGGAGTGGAGGGACTCGAACCCCCAGCCCCCGGTTTTGGAGACCGGTGCTCTACCAGTTGAGCTACACTCCTAAGCCTCGCCGCGAGCGCGACAAGCCTTACTTCAACACTTTCGAGACGACGCCGGCGCCGACGG
>JAUSQH010000423.1 GCA_030652895.1 Alphaproteobacteria bacterium | reverse complement strand
TCAAGTTCCTGAGCCGGCAAGGCGGCGACTGGGTGTTGTCCGAAGTGCCGGCCGAATTGATGGCGGTACTGCAGCACTATGAGTGAGCACGCCACCCCTACGGCGATGGCGGCTGGCGCGGTGCCGGCAGCGGGCAACGTCGCGCGTTCTTGGGCGCGCGCGCTCGGCCGCATGCTGGCCTTGTCGGTAGACGAAACCCGTGTGGCCCGGCGCGGCTTTGAGGTCGACTCGCCCGCCGTGGTGCTCCGACTTGAACAGATCGGCGCCAGCTTTGTGGTGGGCTTCAACCAGGCGCTGGGCAGCGCCAGTCTGGACGACTTGCTGGCGCCGCTGCAGGCCCAGGCGCCCGACGACGCCGGCTTCGCCTACGAAGGCGCGGCGATGGGATTGACGCTGGGCGACGCGTTGACGCCGGGCCGGCGCTGCTTCGAAGCCTTTGTCGCCGGCCCTGCGCGTGAGCATGTCTACATGGCCTGGGTCGGCCACGGCTGGGCGCTGGCCAAGCTGCCGCTGTCACCGCTGCGGCGCCTGCAACGCGGCGCATCCATCCTTCGCTGGCTGGCGCTGGACGGCTGGGGCTTTCACGATGGCTACTTCGACTGGCCGCGCAGCGTCGACGGCCAGCGCCGCCCCTGGCGGCTGACGGGCGCGGCGGGCCAGGTCTACGACCAGGGGCTGGGCCGCAGCCTGTGGTTTGTGCGCGGTGCCAACCCGGTGGCGCTGATGCGCAGCGTGGCCGCTTTTGCGCCTGCGCGTCGGGCCGATCTGTGGGCGGGGCTCGGGCTGGCTGCAGCCTACGCGGGGGGTGTCGATGGCGCAGCGCTCACGGCACTGCGCAGCGCCACTGGCGAGCACGCGGCGGCCTTCGGCCAGGGTGTGGTGTTCGCGGCCGAAGCGCGCCAGCGTGCCGGCAATGCCGTTGACCACACCGCGATGGCTTGCGAGCTGATCCTCGGCTGCGACATCGACAGTGCGGCGCGCCTCGCGCGCCAGTGCTTGCCGGCCGAAGACGGTGGCCTGACCGACTACCAGCGCTGGCGCCTGGCCATTCAGGCCGATTGCGCCGAACTCATGGCGACCGCGCAGCGGTCGCTGCCACTGTGGCAAGCAGGAGTGGATCCATGAACAGCAGCATCAAGAAGTGGGTGCCAGGCGCCGCAGCGCTGGCCGTGGTGGTGGCGCTGGGGGTGGCGGCGATGGAGCCGCGGCTGAGCGCCGGCGAACTCGCCGAACTGGCCGGTGGCTTTGGCTTCGACGCCCCGGTGGCGCTGTCGGCGGCCGACGGCGTGGCGCTGGCTTCGGTGCGCGCAGTCCACCCGTCGCTGGCGCGGATCTCGGGCTGGATCTCGTCGGTCGGCGCGTCGGCGGCGCTTGGCGACGTGGACGGCGATGGTTTGTCCAACGACTTGTGCGATGTCGATCCGCGAAGCGACCGTGTCAGCCTGCGGCCGCTGGCGGGCACCGGCGAGCGTTATGCGGCCTTGACGCTGGCGGCCGCGCCGCTGCCGTTCGACGCGGCGACGATGGCGCCGATGGGCTGTCTGCTCGCCGACCTCAACGAGGATGGCTGGCTCGACGTCGTCGTCTACTACTGGGGTCGTACGCCGGTCGCATTTCTGCAGGTCCAGCGCAGCGCGCCGTTGTCCGCGGCGGCCTTCGTCGCCACCGAACTGGTGGCCGGGCAGGGGCGCTGGTTCACCAAC
>JAUSQH010000420.1 GCA_030652895.1 Alphaproteobacteria bacterium | reverse complement strand
GTCACGAAGGTCACCGACTCCACCGAGCCGTCGCTGCGGATGGCCACCGTCACCAGCGGGTCGGTGTGCGGCCGCTTGGCCGCTTCGCGAACCCGGTCGAAGCCCATGTTGAGCTGGATCTTGCGCGCCCAGGCTTCGGCGTAGAGGACGAGCTCGGCGTTGGCGTCGGTGCGGCCGAACAGGCGGCCGCGCCGCAAGCTGCTCGCCGAAGGTGATGGCCGGGGCGCCAGGTTCGCTGCCGCCGACGCCGCGTCGCGCCGGGCGGCTTCCTCGTCCAGTTGTCTGCCAATCGCGCGCAGCACGGCTTCGCGCCGGGCCTCGGCGTCTTGCGCCGCGGCCAACGCCGCCGCCTGGCGTGCCGCAGCCTGTCCTGCCGCCGCTTGCCGCGCGGCCTCCTGGCGGCCCGCCTCCTGCCTGGCATGCTCGACACGTTCGGCTTCCTTTCGCGCAGCTTCCTGCCGGGCGGCTTCGGCGCGTTCGGCCTCGCGGCGCGCGGCCTCGAGCTGCTGGGCTTGCTGACGGGCGGCCTCGTGTTGCGTCGCCGCTTGCTGGGCCGCAGCCTGGCGCGCTGCCGCCAAGCGCTCGGCCGCCACGCGTTCAGCCTCCAGCCGCGCGAGTTCGGCGCGCTCGCTGTCTCGGCGGCTAGATTCCTGCCTCGCGGCCTCCAGGCGCTCGGCCTCGCGGCGCGCGGCCTCGACCCGCTGCGCTTGCTGACGGCCAGCCTCCAGCCGCGCCGCTTCCTGGCGGTCGGCGGCCTGCCGCTCGGCCACCTGACGTTCAGCGTCGCGTCGTGCCGCCTCGACGCGCTCTGCTTCGCTGCGTGCCGCTTGCTGCCGAGCCGCTTCCTGGCGTTCGGCCTCGCGGCGCGCGGTCTCGATGCGCTCGGCATCCTGTCGGGCGGCCTCCAATCGCTTCGCCTCCTGACGCGCCGCGGCTTGCAGGGCCGCCGCCTGGCGCTCTGCCTCCAGCCGTGCCGCCTGAACCCGCTCAGCGTCCAGCCGCGCCGCCTCGACCGCTGCTG
>JAUSQH010000418.1 GCA_030652895.1 Alphaproteobacteria bacterium | reverse complement strand
GCAGCAGCGAAGTCGATGTCGGCCAGATCAGGAAACACCATGACGAGGTCAAAACCCGCAACCGCAACATACAGGCAACGCTTGACTATGCCGTCAACGAACGGCTGGGATTCTCCGCGACAATGCCTGTCCTTGATCGCAACCATCTGCATATTCACAATCATCATGGTGCGAAAATTCCTGAAAGCTGGGATTTTACGCGGCTAGGGGACATTCGTCTGCAAGGCCGCTACCAGTGGAGCGTGGAAAACCAGGAAAAGCCGAGCCTGAGCGCTTACGGCGTCAATCTGGGGGTGAAGCTGCCTACCGGTCAAATTCATGCAGATAATTCGGAAGGGGACCGCGCGGAACGCAGTCTGCAACCTGGCACCGGCACAACCGACCTGTTATTGGGGGCCTACTATAATCGGTTGCTAAGCGATCCGGATTCCTCCTGGTTCGTTCAGGGGCTGTGGCAACAGCCCCTGAACAAGCGAGAAAATTATGAACCCGGCCGTCGGATATCCGTTGATCTGGGGTATCGCTATGAACTGAACAGCAAAATTGGAGTGCTGACACAAATCAATACACTTTTTGTGGAACGCGATCGGGGTTCAGAGGCGGAACCAGAAGATACCGGCGGCAAGTTTGTCTATTTCAGCCCTGGCGCAACCTATGCCGTTACGCAAAATGCGCAACTCTACGGTTTCGTGCAGTTGCCCATGTACCAATATGTCAACGGCGTGCAGTTAACCGCGGATTATGCTGTGGCCGCGGGTGTGAGCCTCCGGTTTTAGCGGATCGCGAATAAGGCCGGGCAGTCATTCTGCCCGGTCTGCTTTTAGCGCCCCTCAAATACCGGCTTGCGCTTTTCACGGAAGGCTTTGACGGCCTCAATCTGGTCGTGGGTGAAGGACAGCACCCCCATGTGGGATGAAACGCTTTCCAGCGCCTGGAACAGATCACTGCGCAGCCCGTCATAGACGGCCTTTTTCGTCATACGGATCGCAAGCGACGGTCCATTGGCAAGCCGTTCGGCAAAGGCGTACGTGTGCGCCATCAATTGATCGTCGGGCAGCACCTTTGACACGATGCCCAGCCGTTCCGCTTCTTCCGCGCTGAACAGATCGCCGGTCCACAGCAGTTCCAGCGCCTTGGTCAAGCCCACCAGGCGCGGCAACAGAAACGCCCCGCCATCCCCTGGCGCCAGGCCGACATTCACATAGGATTCGGCAAAGCGCGCACTGGCGGCGGCGAATCGGATATCGGCATACAGCGTCATATCCATGCCCGCCCCGGTCGCCGCGCCATTGACCGCGCATATATAGGGCTTGTCCAGCGCAGCCACCGCGCGGGCCACCGGATGTACGCGGGTCAGCAGATATTCCTTGAACTGATTAGGGGTTTCATCCTTGCCCATGGTCGAGAGATCGCCGCCGGAGCAAAACGCCTTGCCGACGCCGGTCAGGACCACCACATTGACATCGTCGCGCGCCTGGCTTTCGCGCAGGGCGCTGGCCCAGCCCAGCAGCATTTCATCGCTAAACGCATTGCGCGTTTCCGGGCGGTTCAGGGTAATAGTGGCGATCTTGTTCTTAACCTCAAATAGAATATCCGGCATGAGCTTCCCCTTGTGTTTAATTATTGGCTTAGTTTTACGCGAGCGATAGGGCAATATCCAGTCAGTTTGGATTAAACCGGAGCCAAATATGAGCCAAGCACTGCCTTTACAGGGAATTACCGTTATCGAACTGGGCAGCAGCCTGGCCGCGCCCTATGCGGCGCTGATTCTGGCCGAGATGGGGGCCGAGGTCATCAAGGTCGAACATCCCGATGGTGGCGACGCGGCGCGCACCTGGGGGCCGAACGGCGATTACGGGTTTTCTCTGATGTTCGAGACGTTCAACCGCAACAAAAAATCCATCACTGTTGATTTTACCAATAAGGCCGAACTTGCCCGGTTGCGCCAGCTGATCCTGGATCGCGCCGACGCGGTGCTGCAGAATTTGCGCCCCGGCGTGGTGGAGGATCTGGCGCTGGATGGACCGTCACTACTGCCGCAAAAACCAGGGTTGATTTACTGCAATCTGGGGGCATTTGGCGGCACGGGGGAAATGTCGCGGCTGCCGGGGTATGATCCGCTGATGCAGGCCTTTACCGGCATGTGCCACGTGACTGGACCCGAAGGCGGCGAGCAATGCCGGGTCGGCGTTCCGGTGGTGGATATGGGCACCGGCATGTGGGCAGCGATGGGCATTCTTACCAAACTGCTGGCGCGCAAGGATAATGGCGCGGGCGGACAGGTGGATGTGGCGCTGTTTGAAACCGCCATGACCTGGATGTCGATGCCGATGGCCAGCGTGATGGCGACGGGAAAATCACCGGGCCGTTATGGCTTGCGCGGACCCGGCGGACTTGCGCCCAATCGCGGCTATCAGGCCTCCGACGGCATGATGATCATTACGGCGGGAACCAATCACCAGTTCCGCAAACTTTGCGCTGCGCTGGGCCATGCGGAATGGGCACAGGATGAGCGCTTCACCACGCCGCGCGGGCGCTCCAAACATGAAACCGACATGAGCGGCCTGATCGGCGACGTGATCCGTACGCGGACCCGCGCCCACTGGATGGCCGAACTGGATAAAGTTGGCGTACCCAATGCGCCGGTGCATACCCCGATCGAGGCGTTCCACCATCCGCAGACAGCCGCCAGTGGCCTTGTACAGGGGTCCGCCGACGGTTCTTCGCCACAGGTCACGCTACCCATGAAATTTGATCATGCGCGGCTACCCTACCGCCACCGTGCGCCAAAACTTGGCGAGCATAACGATCTGCTGAAATAGTTTTCGCCCATTTGTGCCGATTTTTAAGTCATGGAGTTAGTAACAGTAATGGGTGAGGTAAGCAGGGCCTGGTTGTTTAGAGGGGTTATCATCATCGCCATTGCAGGTTTGGCCGTGCTGGGGTGGCGGATTTTTCAGCCGGAATCCCTGGGCGATGGCTTTATCGGCAGCAATGGCCGAATTGAAGCCGTCGAAATCAATGTTGCTACAAAGGCGCCGGGGCGGATCAAAGACGTACTGGTGAATGAGGGCGAATATGTCCAGGCGGGCCAGATTCTGGCGGTCATGGACACGGTGGCGCTCGAGGCGATGCGGCGCGAGGCGGAAGCACAGTTGCAACGCGCACACATCGGTGTTGAGACAGCGCAAATTCAGGTCACCCAGCGTGAGGCCGAAAAGGCGACAGCTCTGGCCATCGCCGCACAGCGCGAGGCGGAACTTAACGCCGCAAAAAAACGCCTGGACCGCTCTGAGGAACTTGTCACAGGAAATAATATTTCTCGCCAGCAGCTTGATGATAACCTGGCCCGATTCCAGGGTGCGCAGGCGGCGGTGAGTGCGGCCAATGCCCAGATCGCCGCAGCGGACGCCGCAATCGCCACCGGCAAATCCCAGGTCATCGGCGCGCGTTCGATGGTTGACGCAGCGCAAGCGACACTGCAGCGCATCGAAGCGGATATTGATGACAGCGTTCTGAAGTCGCCGCGCGACGGCCGGGTGCAATATCGTATCGCGCAGCCGGGTGAAGTAGTGGGCGCGGGCGGCAAGGTATTGAACCTTGTCGATCTGTCGGATGTCTATATGATTTTTTTCCTGCCGACCGAAGAAGCCGGGCGTATCAGTCTGGGCGGTGAAGTGCGGCTGGTGCTGGACGCCGCGCCCCAATATGTCATACCGGCACGGGTGTCCTATGTTGCTGATGTGGCGCAATTCACCCCGAAGACCGTGGAAACGGCGCTTGAACGGCAGAAGTTGATGTTCCGTATCAAGGCCCGCATCGATCCGGACTTGCTCAAACAGCATCTGCAGCACGTTAAAACAGGGCTGCCGGGCATGGCGTATCTGCGGCTGGATGCACAGGCCGAATGGCCGCCCGAACTGCAGATCAAGCTGCCGCAATGACCGCGGACGAAACGCAGACCGTGGCGCGCCTGGCCGGCGTCACCTTGCGTTATGGCGAGACCTGCGCGCTGGATGACATAAGCCTGGCGGTTCCGGCGGGCTGCATGGCCGGGCTGATCGGCCCGGACGGGGTGGGCAAATCCAGCCTGCTGGCGCTGATTTCGGGGGCGCGGGCAATCCAAACCGGTCAGATCGAGGTTCTGGACGGTGACATGGCCAGGGCGGCGCACCGGCGGCAGGTCTGTCCGCGCATCGCCTATATGCCCCAGGGGCTTGGCAAAAATCTGTATGCGACGCTTTCGGTGTTCGAGAATATCGATTTCTTTGGCCGCCTGTTTGGTCATGATCTGGTGGAACGCCAGCGCCGCATTGCGGAATTGCTGCGGGCAACCGGGCTGGCGCCCTTTGCCGACCGGCCCGCCGGAAAACTGTCCGGCGGCATGAAGCAGAAACTTGGGCTGTGCTGCGCGCTGATCCA
>JAUSQH010000415.1 GCA_030652895.1 Alphaproteobacteria bacterium | reverse complement strand
CTCGCCGACCTCCAGCAGGCGGGCGATGCCCACCGCGCCGTCGATCAGCAAGTTTGCCCCCAGGACCAGCCCGGCCAGCCCGCCCGCCACCATCACCCCCGAAAACAGATTCGAGCGGGTTCTGCCGGCGATGCCGCCCAGCGCCACGTCGGTTCTCAACATGTCCAGCACCGGGGGCGTTTCCATCTGGTGGTCACGAATGGAATACCAGAGAAAACCGATGAGCAGTGCGAGCAGCAATAGGCCCTGCTGAAAGCCAAAGACGCCGCCAAAGGCCAGCGCCGCAAAAATCAGGCTGACGCCAAGCATCACCAATATGTGCCGCATGACGCCTGACCGGTCGAAGGCGACGGGGGCGATTAGCGCGGGCGCGCCCAGCACCAGAAGCACATTGGCGATATTGCTGCCCACGACATTGCCCAGCGCCACCCCTGGCGCGCCGAGCAGCGCCGCCTGGATGCAGATGATCAGTTCCGGCGCGGACGTGCCAAAGCCGACAATGATCAGGCCCATCAGCAGAGGCGAAATTCCCAGATTTGCAGCCAGACTTATGGCCCCGCGGACCATAAGATCGCCACTCGCCAAAAGTAACACCAGACCGCCAACGGCCAGTATATAGATCATCCGGCCAACGCCAGAATACCCGTGGCCGCAAATATCAGTTCATGTCCCATGGGTGCAGTGCCTGTTTTGTGACGTTCAGGAAATATCGCCGGGATGTCCCGCCGTCAGCCGGCCCAGAAGTTCCGCCAGTTGGCTGATATCCTCTTTGGTCCAGCGGTCCCGAAACACTTCGCTGGAAAGCCGTTGCAGGGTGGCCCGGGTGTTCGTGACCGCCTCTTTGCCCGCATCAGTCAATACGACAAAGGCCAATCGTGCATCCCGCGCATCGGTTTCCCGGCTTACAAAGCAACATTTTTCCAGCGGTTGCGCCATGCGCGTCACTGTAGACGCGCTGACATTCAGCCGTTTTGCCAATGCCACCCGCGTCAACCGCCCGGACGGCTCACGCTCAAGATGCATCAGCAGCAGCACTTCCTTCAACGACAGCCCATGTACGGACAAGGCCCCCGAAAACCGCTCTTCGAGCGCCGAGTAGGCGCGCAACAGATGCATGACAGCGGAAAAGGCTTGTTTTGACATGGATGCATATATATATTGCGAAACGATTGCGAGAGCAAGTAATATTAAATGTTTTGTACGTCCTGTTTGCGCATACATTTCATCTTTCGCGTTCCCGGATTGCCGCACCAGCGCCCGTCACTTCACACAGCCTAGCAGGCGAACCCAGAATCGGCTTATGCTGCGCGGATGACATGCCATATCAAAGCAGTGCACGGGTTCCCATGCCAATTTCAGGGCGAGAAGGATATTCACTTCGCTGGCTATGAGTGGTGCCGCTTTCATCTGCCCTTAATGGACGAAAAAGGTAGACGCGGCCCAAAGATGACCGGCAAAGACGGATGGAATAATGACGGCTCAGAGTTGGCTGCCTTTACCGCCGGAGTGCAGCAGCGACTTCGCCGGACAACGGTTACTGAGCCAGCCGATTTACGAGGTTTCGTATTTCCGCCAAATTTTGATTTTCGTGAATTTTTCGTTGGCGAGAAACATCATGTCAATTTCAGTCTCGCAACATTTGGTGATGGTGCTGACTTTAGCGGTGTGGTGTTTGGGGACTACGCTGACTTTAGTAGCGCAAATTTTATGAGCGGTGGCAACTTTCACAAGGCTACTTTTGGAGCCATGGCAATTTTTAGGGGCGCTAGATTTGGGTATTTTCCTAATTTCGAGGGCGCGATATTTGGATTCATTGGTGAATTCAGAGACTCGATATTTGTTAATGCCGCAAATTTCTCCAAGGCTAAATTCCATGGCTATACCAATTTTTCGGCGGATGCTGAGTTTCGAGATATAAATTTCTCTGACGCGAAGTTTAAGCGTCATTGCTTTTTTAACAATCGCGCTTTTGTCACTGGCGGGTCGTTTAATGGTGCAGTGTTCGAGGGGTTGGTTGAATTTCACGGCTGCAAATTTCACCAAGGTATGTCGTTTCATGAGACGCGATTCCTTAAAACCAAAGGAGAAAAGCGCGGTACCCAGAAAGATATAAACGAAAGAACAGAAAGGCTGGAACGTTCTTACCGCACACTGAAGCTAAAGATGGAGGAGTTGCGGGCGCGCAACGAGGAAGCGATGTTTTTCGCGCTCGAAATGGAATGCCGTCGTAATCGCGGCGATGTGCCACGCATCGAACGCATCGCCGCCATGCTGTATAAACATTTATCCGATTACGGGCAGAGCATCCGGTGGCCATTGTCGTGGCTGGGCGGCGTGACGGTGATTATGGGCTCTATATATTTTTATTTGTTGTGGGCCACATTTAGTCCCGCCCCGACAGATATTTGGGGAGGTGCTCCGAAAGTAAAATCGGTTGTTGCTTTTACAGTTGAACAGATGTTTCGCCCATTCTACGTCTGGTCAAAAGACTCAGCTGGAATTAGGTTAAATCTGTTTGACGATAGTGCTCTGCTCATTCCCCTCCTCGCATCGCTGCAATCACTGGCGACGCTCTCGCTGTTGGCGCTCTTCCTGCTCGCCCTGCGGCGGCGCTTCAAGATGGATTGAGCGGGCAAGGTGATAGTGCGCCCCTGTGTCCCTTACCCGCGTCATTGCGAGCGGCGCAGCCGCGTGGCAATCCACCAGCCTTCGCTAGAAGGCTATGGCTGGCAACGGAGTCACAAACACGGGCCTTACCATATGGCTCCTGGATTGCTTCGCCTTTGGCTCGCAATGACGTTTGCGGTTGGCTTGTTGCCCACTATTTCCTCTTATATTTCGTTTTCCGCGTACCCGGCTTTCCTGCGGTGGAGCGCGCCTTCGCCTTGGGATGGGCAGTATCCGAAACCGCACCGTCTATGGCGGATTGCCGGGCTAGGGGGTCGTCGGCGACGGCCAGTTCGACGGCCTGCAGGCGGTGGATTTCATCGCGCAAACGTGCGGCCTCTTCAAATTCCAGATCGCCCGCCGCCGCACGCATCTGTTTGTCCAGTTCCGCCAGATGGGTTTTCAGATTGCCGCCGATCAGGTTCAGCGTATCTTCCGCGCCAGTTGCAATGTTGAAATGATCTTTCTCATATACGCTGGACAGAATGTCGCCGATATTCTTGCGGATGCTCTCGGGCGTAATGCCATGTTCGGCGTTATAGGCCTGTTGCTTGCGGCGGCGGCGATCTGTCTCACCCAGCGCGCGCTCCATGCTGCCGGTTATTTTATCTGCATACAGAATAACCCGGCCATCGACATTGCGCGCGGCGCGGCCAATGGTCTGCACCAGCGATGTTTCGGAACGCAAAAAGCCTTCCTTGTCCGCATCCAAAATCGCCACCAGCGCGCATTCGGGAATATCCAGCCCCTCGCGCAGCAGGTTGATGCCGATCAGCACGTCAAACGCGCCCAGCCGCAGATCGCGGATAATCTCGATGCGCTCCAGCGTTTCAA
>JAUSQH010000101.1 GCA_030652895.1 Alphaproteobacteria bacterium | reverse complement strand
CAAATATATTATCCCGGTGCCGTTCGATCCGCGCCTGATCAGCCATGTGCCGCCCGCCGTGGCCAAAGCGGCGATGGACAGTGGCGTCGCACGGCGCCCGATTTTCGATATGGACGCCTATAAGCACCAGTTGCGCGCCCGGCTGGACCCGATCGCCGACACGCTGCATCCGGTATTCGAATATGTGCGCGCCAACCCCAAGCGGATCGTATTCGCCGAGGGCGAGGAAGAACAGGTAATCCGCGCCGCCCTGTCGTATCGCAACAGCGGCTATGGCACCCCCATTCTGATCGGCGTGGAAGAACGTATCCGCGAAAGCCTGGCGGCGAGCGGCCTTGATCCCAACGAGGAACTGGAAATTCACAATTCGCGCGAACCCGCACTGGTCGCAAAATATCGCGACTTTTTATACGGCCGGCTGCAGCGCAAGGGTTTTCTCATCCGCGACTGCACCCGCCTTGTATCCTTTGACCGCAATATATTCGCGGCCGCCATGGTGGCGTGCGGCGACGCGGACTGCATGGTCACCGGCGTGACCCGCAGTTCGGCTGTCGCCATGCAGGACATACGTCACGCCATTGACACCAAACCCGGGCAGCGGGTGATTGGCGTCAGCCTGATGCTGTCGCGCAAACATACCGTGTTTGTTGCCGACACCACCGTGCATGAAATGCCAACTGCGGTACAGCTTGCCGATATTGCCGAGCAGACGGCGCGCCTGGTGCGGCGCATGGGGCACGAACCGCGTGTGGCGCTGCTGGCGTCCTCTACCTTTGGCAACCCGGCGACCGAGCGTTCCGACACCCAGCGCGAAGCGGTGGCGATTCTGGAAGAGCGCCGTGTGGATTTCGAATTTGACGGCGACATCGCCGCCGACGTGGCGCTGAATGCGGAGTTGATGAAGCTTTATCCATTCTGCCGCCTTACCGCCCCTGCCAACGTGCTGATCATGCCCGCCGTGCATAGCGCATCCATCAGTACACGGATGTTGCAGGAGCTGGGCGGCGGCACCGTAATCGGGCCAATGCTGATCGGGCTGGAGCGCCCGGTGCAGATCACCCATATCGGCGCCAAGGTTTCCGATCTGGTCAACATGGCGGCGCTGGCGGCGTATGATCTGTCGCGGTAATTAGTTGGGGATTAAAAGGGTAACGTCACTTTTAAGGCGAGACTCAGCGTCCGTTTTATGGATGCGCCTTGACACGGTGTAGGTGCCAAGTATGCTGGCGCTGTAAAAATCATTCAGTTTGCTGACTTTTAGGATCTCTTGCTCAAGTGCGCCATTGCATGAGCAGAGATCTTTAAAGACCGGACGAGGTGTGCTCCTGTAGCTGGTAGCGATCCAACTGCTCCCGCTGCCGCAAATAAATGGGGTTGGCGGGGAAGGTTTGGTGTGCGCATCTGTTTCTTAGGCGACAGTTTTGTGAACGGCGTGGGCGATGACACCTGTCTCGGCTGGGTTGGCCGCACGTGCGCAGCCGCGCGCAAACAGGGCCATGATATGACGGCGTATAATCTGGGTGTCCGGGGCGACACCAGTGCAGACATTGCCGTGCGGTGGTTGCGCGAAGCGGAATTGCGGCTGCCGGCAAATCATGATGGCCGTCTGGTATTCTCGTTTGGAACAAATGACT
This sequence comes from Alphaproteobacteria bacterium, assembly GCA_030652895.1. Lineage (GTDB taxonomy): Bacteria > Pseudomonadota > Alphaproteobacteria > UBA11222 > UBA11222 > UBA11222. Next base: position 6,909 of record JAUSQH010000101.1, on the reverse strand, counting down.
GCTGTCCTGGCGAAGATGGCCAGCCTCGTGTGCCACATGCGCGAGGCGTGGAAAATGCGCAAGCAATTCTTTCTGCGGCGACGGCGTGGCTGCCGACCTTAATGATCGGCCCATTACCTGTCTGCGATGATGCGGCGACGGATGGCCGCGTGCGGGATTTGTCACGGGCGTTCGGCAAAGTCTGCGCGCAATTGGGTGTGCCGTATCTGGACGTTTTTCCCGCTATGACGTCATGTGACGCATGGCGGCGTGAAGCGGCCAGTGGTGATGGTGCCCATCCGAACTCGGGTGGTTATGCTGCTCTTGCGGGCCTGATTGGTGACTGGGCTGCCTGGCGCGCCTGGTTAGAAATGAAACACCCGGACAGCGATTAGCCGATCGCCCTCCCATTCCAGAATCTCAACCACATGTTTGGGACCAGAGATATCGATAGAGGAGTGGCGCAGATATTCCACTACGTCCCGCGCGCCGTGTGAGGTGACGTCCAGAATTTCAAAGCGGATATTTTTTACCAGCGCAAATGATTTTTCCGCATAGAGGCGTATCTGATCCGTTGCGCGCAGTTCCGCTGAGCCCAGTTCCGGCAATCGGGCCTTTACCCCGGCGCTGGCATGGGTGGCGTCCGCGGCATAAAGCGCGGCTACTTTGCCGGCATCCGCTCCCTCCCACACAGCCTGCCAACGTAAAACACGCTTGGAAACAGCCATGCTGCAACCTCATATAGGTAAGTATTACTGACTTATATGAGGTCGCTCAGCGGTCTGTCAAGGCATGCCTAATTAATCACGCCCCCCGCGCGCAGTTTTTCGATTGCCGCTGGTTCATAGCCCAGTTCGCCGAGCACTTCTGTGGTGTGCTGGCCGGGTTCCGGCATCGGGCGTTTGGGGATGATCGGTTCGCCATTGAAGCGCACCGGCGAGGCAATGCCTTTAACCGTGCCGCCCGCACCGTCGGGGACATCGATAAATGAACCCGAGGCATGCGCCTGGGGATCAACGACCACCTGGTTGGGGTGCAGCACCGGCGCCCAGACCAGATCGGCGTCGTCGAAAATTTTGCCCCATTCGGCAAGTGTGCGCTTGGCCAGTGCGTCATCAAAAATCTTCACCATGGCGGCGGCGTTTTCCTTGCGGTCGATGGGCGTCTTGAAACGGGGATCGTCCAGCAGTTCGGGATGGCCAACCACTTTGCAGATGCCGCTAAAGTCGGTTTTGTTGCCACGTGGGATCAGCATCAGCCACTCGCCGTCGGACGTTTTATAGAAATTGCGGGTGGCTTCATCGGCGCGCTCGCGCGGCGGCGTCGAGGACAGCTTGCCGAAATGCATTTGCGTCGCCATGTCGGAGGCCAGCGCAAAAATGCCGGTGCGTAACAAGGATGTTTCCACCAGCGTGCCCTTGCCCGTGCGGTCGCGCGCATAGAGGGCCGCGAGAATGCCGCTGACCGTGGTGATGCCGGTAATATGATCGCCCACGGCGGCGCGGATCGGGATGGGGTCGGCCCCCTTGGGCGCAATCATGCGCGCCAGGCCGGAGCGCGCCCAGAACGCCACAATGTCAAAGCCGGGGCGGTTGGTTTCTTCGCCCTGCAGGCCATAGCCGGTGACGCTGGAATAAATCAGCCGCGGGTTTTCGGCAGAAATGGCTTCATAATCCAGGCCGGCGCGTTTCAGGGCTGCCGGGCGCACATTGGTGATGAAGATATCGGCCGCCGCGATCATTTCGCGCACGATTTTTGCGCCCGCCGCGTCGCGGATATTGATGGCCACCCCGCGTTTGCCACGGTTGTCAAACGCAAACATCGGATTGCCGACCAGCTTGTTGCGCGAGATGCCGCGGAACGCGCCGCGCACCGGATCGCCGCCAAGCTCTTCGATCTTGATGACGTCCGCCCCCCAATCCGACAGCACCATGGCCGCCGATGGCGCAGCCATATAGGTCGCCAGTTCAACTACTTTCACGCCTTCAAGCATTGGCTTTTCCTTTCTTTTTATTATTGAGTAGCGAACGGTCATAAACTTCAAACAGAACAAACCCCGCCAGCATCGCCAGTGCGAAAATAATCCCCTCGCTATAGCCCAGCGCCAGCACCGCAAGTGCGGGGCCAGGGCACAACCCGGCAATGCCCCAGCCAATGCCGAACAGGCCGCCACCAATGATCAGCCGCGCATTCAGATCGGTGCGGGTGGGGACCTGAAAGATATCCGCCAGGACGGGGCGGGGGCGGCGCAACACCAGGCGATAGCCAATGGCGGCCACGCCCGCGCCGCCGCCCATGACAAAGGCCAGGCTCGGGTCCCACGCACCGGCCAGATCAAGAAACGCCAGCACCTTGGCCGGGTTCACCATCTGGGCGATGGTCAGGCCGATACCAAAAATTATGCCCGCAACAAACGCAGAAATGATCTTGTTCATCTCAACCCCCCATCACATGGCGGATGACATACACCGTCGCAAAGCCGGTAAACATGAAGGCGGCGGTCGCCACAAGCGAGCGCACAGAGAGACGCGAGACGCCGCACACCCCGTGCCCGCTGGTGCAGCCGCCACCCAGCCGTGTCCCAAATCCAACAATCAGCCCCGCCGCAATCAGACCAAGCGGCGACGACACGGGGAACTGAATGGCGGGGAGCTGGCCGCCCAGCGCCATATACACTAGCGGCCCGGCCACCAGCCCGAGAACAAAGGCCAGCCGCCACGGCCAGTCACCGGCAACCGGGACGATCAGCCCGCCCGCAATGCCACTAATGCCCGCAATGCGGCCATTAAGCAGCATGAACAATACGGCAGACAATCCGATCAGTCCGCCGCCTATAAGTGAGCTAATGGGCGTGAAATTTTCCATTGTTACGCCGTCACTCCCGCCAGTTTGGCAATGCCGTCGAGGCGGGTCCTGAATTCGTCCAGTCCGCGTCCGCCCACCATATGCACAACCTGTTCGACGCCCACATCTTCATACCGTTTGAAGCGGTCAGCGTCGCGCGCGGGCGCATTCGGCATGACGTAGATTTTGACATCCTTGCGGCTGCGCCCGGCATTGGCCAGCAATTCATCCAGCCGCTTGAGTTTAGCGGGCATGTCCTCCGGCATCAGGCTTGCGCCGATCCAGCCCTGACCGATATCGGCAACCCGCTTCAGCGCCGGTTCGCTTTCGCCACCGAAAAAGATCGGGGGATGCGGTTTTTGCACGGGCTTGGGATTTTGCAGGCTGGGCGGCAGATTGAATAATTTGCCCTTATGCTGCGACACTTCATCGCACCACAGGGTCTTCATCACCTCCAGACATTCACGGGTGCGTGTGCCACGATCCGCGAAGGGAATGCCCAGCGCATCAAATTCTTCTTTCAGCCAGCCCACGCCGACGCCCAGATTCAGCCGTCCGCCCGACAGATAATCCACGTCGGAAACCGCCTTGGCGGTGTAGATCGGCTGGCGCTGCGGCACCAGCGCGATGGCGGTGCCGATCCGGATGCGCTTGGTATGCGCCGCCAGAAACGCCAGTGCGATAAACGGGTCCAGCATGCCATGCCGAAAGCCGCTGATCTTGCCGTCTTCCGAATAGGGATAGCGCGAGGCGTATTCATCGAAGAACAGTACATGCTCGGGCACCCACAGTGCGGCAAATCCGCGCTCCTCGATGGCCTGGCCCATCGCCGCTATCTGATCGGGCGGCGTTGCGCCACTCGTGCTGCAAAAAATACCCACCTCAACCATGTCAGCCTCCCTGAAACTGTTATTTTGATCAAGTGTACGGTGCTGTGCTAGCCTTACGCAACACTTAGCAATAGCGCAGGGAGGCGAGCATGCAGTACGGCATTTCCATGTTTCCAACGGATTACTCCATTACTCCAGCCGATCTGGCGATTGCCATGGAGGCGCGCGGCTTTGAATCGTTCTGGGCGCCGGAACATTCGCATATCCCGGTGTCACGCAAATCCCCCTGGCCGGGCGGGCCGGAGTTGCCCAAGCCCTATTATGATGTGATGGACCCGTTCGTGGCGCTGGCCACCGCCGCCGCAGTGACGAAAAAGCTCAAACTGGCCACCGGTATCTGTCTGGTGATCCAGCGCGATCCGATTCAGACAGCCAAGGAAATCTGCACTCTGGATACACTTTCCGGTGGGCGGTTTCTGTTTGGCGTCGGCGCAGGCTGGAATGCCGAGGAAATGGCCGATCACGGCACCAAATTTTCAGAACGCATGGATGTGATGCGCGAACGTATCGACGCGATCAAGCTGATCTGTTCCAAGAGCAAGCCGGAATATCACGGCAAGCACGTGAATTTCGAGCCATTCATGACCTGGCCAAAATCGGTGCAGAAACCGCACCCGCCGGTAATTGTCGGCGGTGGTTATCCGCATGGAGCCAAGCGCGCGGCGGAATATGGCGATGGCTGGATGCCCATTACGGGCCGCGATGATGTCATTAGCTGCATTCCGAAATTCCGCCAGATGCTGGCGGAGCGTGACCGGGATCCGGATACGGTTGAAATCACCGTGTTTGGCGTCATGCCGGACGCCGAAAAAATCAAACCTTTCCGTGATGCCGGCGTCAAGCGGGTGGTCTTTGGGGTGCCGTCAGAAGGCGCAGAAGCCATCATTCCGCGCCTCGACAAAATGGTCGAAATCATGCAGCAGGCAAAGTGAGGGGACCAGATCATGCAATTGGGGAAATTGGGTGTATGGCAGTTTACTGACGGAATGACGGCGGCCGAGTCCGCGAGTTTTGCCCAGAAGGTGGAAAAATGGGGCTATAGTGCGCTGTGGATCCCAGAAGCGACCGGGCGTGAACCCCTCGCTCATGCGGCCTGGCTGCTGGCCAATACCAGTAAACTGATCGTCGCCACCGGCATCGCCAACATTTACGCGCGCGATGCGCGTGCGTCGGTCAGTGGTCAGAATACGTTGGCAGAACAGTCGGGTGGACGCTTCCTTCTGGGGCTTGGGGTGTCGCATGTGCCGTTGGTCGAGGGGGTGCGCGGGCATACGTACGGGGCGCCGGTCGCCACGATGAGGGCCTATCTGGAAGCAATGAAGTCCGGCGCGCCTTTTAGCGCTGTGCCACCTGCCGAGGCGCCGCCAACTGTGATCGCAGCCCTTGGCCCGAAAATGCTGGAACTGGCGAAAACCCATGCGGCGGGTGCACATCCTTATCTGGTGACGCCGGAACACACGGCCATGGCGCGCAAAATTCTGGGTCCCGGCCCGATGCTGTGTGTCGAGCAAAAAGTGCTGCGTGAAAGCGACCCCGCTAAGGCGCGTGAGGTTGCCCGCAATACCATCGGTTTTTATCTGGCGCTGCCGAATTACCGCAACAATTTGCTGCGCCTCGGATATAGCGCGCAGGAAATTGATGATAAAAGCGACCGGGTGACGGACGCGCTGGTGGCCTGGGGCGATGCAAAGACGATTCGCACACGGATCGATGCGCATTTCGCTGCTGGCGCAAGCCATGTCTGCATTCAGGCGATTCCCCCCGAAGGGGGGCGCATGGCTGACGATGTCTTGTTGGCGGAACTGGCGCCGGGCGGAAGCTAAGCTGCGACTTGGCTGATGTGCGGCGTGACTATCCGTTTTTCAGCGTACGTTAGGCGCGGGCAGATCTTGCGTCATGCAGTGCCCGGCAGGCCTTGGATTTAGGGCAGGCTGGCCGTTTTTTGGCTATTACCGGAGATTTGTGCGCGTTCATTGCGTAGTGTTTCGCGCAGCTTATTGAATCGCGTCAGTTCAATTCCCGTTAAAACGCGCGCCGTCGGCAATTTCACACTTTGCGGGTTAACTTGTTTGCCATAGGCCAGCACTTCGTAATGCAGATGCGGCCCGGTGGAGCGTCCGGTCGTTCCGACATAGCCGATCACCTGACCCTGGCGTACGCGCATGCCCTTGCGCATGCTTTTCCCGAGGCTGGACATATGTGCATAGGCGGTGCTGTAGCCATCACTATGACGTATACGGACATATTTGCCATATGCGCCATTCCAGCCTGCCATCTCAACAACGCCTTGTCCGGCCGCCATCACTGGCGTACCCGGCGCCGCCGCAAAATCCAGCCCCTTATGCATGCGCGTATATCCCAAGATCGGATGCTTGCGCATGCCAAAACGGGACGAAAGCCTGGCCCCGTCAACGGGCGTTTTTATCAGGGCTTTTTGGGCGGCGTGGCCTTTATGATCAAAATATTCCGCCTCGCCACCGTCCGGTGGGGTGAAGCGAAACAATTCCTTGCGCTCTTTGCCTATCGTCAGCGCCGCATAGCGAATCGCGCCGTTGCGCGCCACGCGGCCATTTTCATCAAGGTCGCGATCGTACAACACCTCAAAACCGTCGCCGCTGTGCACGTCGCGCTGAAAGTCGACGTCGTAACTGAACATGCGAATCAGCTCGACCACGATTTCAGGCGCAATTTTCGCATCCCGCGCAGATTCAAAGAGGCTGGATTCAATCTTACTACTGACAAATCGCGGCTGCTGCGTAAGCTGGCGCATAACCTCTTGTCCGGCAAAGCCGCCATCCGCCTGGCGTTTCGCCACAATCATTCGATCAACATCGGCTTCAAGCGTTACGCCGGCCAATTGCGCGCCCAGGGCTGCTCCGTCGGTATCCGCCGATTTTGCAGGGGCCAGGATAACGCTTAGCTGCTGACCAACATGCAGATTACGCGGGTCGAAAAATTCCCGGATTGCGGCAACGGCCTGCTCGGCCTCTTCCCAGGATACGCCGCCTTTGGTGAGCAGGCTCTGCAGCGTATCGCCGCGTGAGACGGTAACGGTTTGCGAACTGGCCTGAACGCGCTCTGCCGGCATGGTTTTGGCGGGTGTTGGCGGTGGCAATATTTCAGAAAACACGGGAGCGGCGGGATAGGCAGGCCCTCTCGACACGTGCGAAAACAATCCGGGATAATGCGACAAAAG
>JAUSQH010000412.1 GCA_030652895.1 Alphaproteobacteria bacterium | reverse complement strand
GCTGTACCGCACCATTTTCCCGCAGATGACATTGTGGCTGCCCAAGGACGAGGGCGCCCGGTTCCGCCTTGAATTTGAAGCGGAACTGGCGCGGCTGGAGGCGGCCTGAGCCGGTCTAGCGGCGAACGGCCAGATCGATCAGGCGCCCATCCATCATGTCCGGGCGGATTTCGCCGATTGCCGTTGCCTGCGCATAGCCCAGCATATGCAGCGCGCTGACACAGGCCTGCGCCATAGTGCGCGGCACGCATGCCAGCAATCCACCCGCAGTCTGGGGGTCGAACAGCAGCGCGTAATTTGGGTGCGCGCGGGCCGCATCGTCCGCCTGTAACAGTGCTTCACCGGTGCGGACGTTGGCAGGGTGCAGGCTGCTGAAAATACCCGCCGTCATCACCTCGCGCGCGCCCGGCAATACGGGCAAACCGTCCAGATCAAGCGACGCCGACAGGTTCGAAGCGCGCAGCATTTCGCCCAGATGCCCGGCCAGCCCGAAGCCGCTGACATCGGTGCAGGCGGTGGCGCCATGCACGCCAAGGCAGTCCATGGCGGGGCCGTTTGACTGTAACATCATGGCCGTCGCGGCCTTGATCCATCCCGCGCTGGCCCTGGCGCGCATGTCCGCAGCCAGAAGCGCCCCGGTCCCAAGCGGTTTGGTCAGGATCAGCACATCGCCCGATTGCGCGCCGCCCTTGCGTAAAAGATCCGCGTTCTCGGCATATCCGTTAATCGTGAACCCCAGCATCATTTCCGCGCCCTGTGCGGTATGCCCCCCAATCAGGCAGACCCCGGCAGCGCCAAGCGTGACGACGGCCCCCTCCATAAGCTGTTGCATGTCCTGTTGCAGCTTTTGTTCCGGGCCAAAGGGCAGTGTCACCATCGCCAGCGCCGAATGCGGGACCGCCCCCATGGCGTATATGTCATTCAGGCAATGATTGGCGGTGATGCGGCCAAACAGATAGGGATCATCGACAAAGCTGCGAAACTGGTCAACCGTCTGCACCAGGAGCCTGTTTTCCGGCGGCGCGATGACAGCGGCGTCGTCCGGCGCATCGAGGCCGGTCACGATATCGGGCATTGCGGCCTGTTTCAGCGACGCCAGGGTTTGGCGCAAAATATCCTCCGGAACCTTGGCCCCACATCCACCGCACTGCATGGCGTTGGGGTCGGACGCTTGCGCTATCACCATGCCCGGCGTTTCGGGAAGCTGCTGGTACTTGCGCATCCAGCGCCGGTCGATCCGGTCCTTTAGCCGCCACACCCATTCACCCGCCAGGGCAACCGGGCCATAGGATGCGATGGCGTATTTCTCTCCTGTCGAAATCAGCGCCAGTGTCCGGGCCTGCGGACGGTATGGAACGGGCGCTTTGCCCTGCCCCACAAGACGCAGATTTTTCAGCAAAACCGGCCCCTGGCGCACAGCATATACGCCGGACTTTTCCAGCTTGCGGCTCTGCATCGCGGCAATATCACCGGCTGCGAAAACACCGTCATGGGATACGGACGCCAGCGTGTCGCGCACCTGAATGAAGCCCCGCGCATCCAACGCCAGACCCGTATGCGCCAGCCATGCAGGCGCGGCGGCGTGGGTAGTCAGAATGGCTGCATCACACACCAGACGCGCATTATCCGAAAGCATAATCCCGGTCGCATCCAGCGAGGCGACGCGGCGCATCAGATGCACCGTAACCCCGGCATCGGCGACGGCCTGCTGCATGCGCCGGTAGACACCCGGCGCATGATTGGGCAGTAACGAAGCGCTGTTGCTGACAATACTGAAATGCAGACGATCCGGGTTGCCGCCCCGCGCGGCGATGTGTGTCCGCAACCGGTGGCGCAGCGACAGGCACAGCTCGGTTCCGCCCGCGCCACCGCCAATAATAATGATGCGGAATTCCTTGTCATGCGTCAGGACCGCCGTTTCCAGATCTGCCAGACGTCTTAGGAATTCATCTACCGGTTTGATCGCAATCGCATGGTGCTCGGCATCTGCAATGCCAAACCGGCTGGGGGTCGAGCCAATATCGATGGAAAGCAGATCGTATGAAACCGGGGGGCGTCCGGCGCATACTATCTGGCGCGCATCGGGCGCTATGTCTGTAACCTCTGTGTGAAAAAAACGCGCGCCGGCGAACCGGCATAGCCGTTGCAGATCAACGTGGCACTCATCATACCGGTAGTGCCCCGCCAGAAATCCCGGCAGCATTCCAGAATAGGGCGTGTTGGCGTCGCGCGAAATAACGGTCAGCCGCACGCCCGGAATGGGATGCATCGCCACCCCTTTGATCACCGCCACATGGGCATGGCCACCCCCGACCAGCACCAGGTCGCGTTCGATTGGAATGTCTGATTTCACGGGCCCGCCACCGCAAGCGTCTGCACAAAATGGCGAAAGAGGGCGGGAGTCGAACCCACCAGACGTGTCGAACACGCCTCATCGGATTTGAAGTCCGTGCGCACCACCGGGACGCGATCCTCTTCCAGGCTATTTATCATAATTTATCAGATTGTTCACACACCAGCCGAAATGAGTCCGGCAACCTAATAGACGATCAGCTGAACCACGACATCACCGCCCCTTGACCTTGACGTAGCTACCCGGGGCGTCTTCGAGGACCCGAAGTTTGCCACCTCCGGGAGTGCGCGCTGGAACTTTCTTGCCGCTTTTGGTGGAATGCCATTTATGCCAATGGGGCCACCACGATCCAGGGTGTTCGGTAGCACCCGCGCGCCACTTTTCAACATCGTCGGGAAGATCGTCATTGGTCCAGTACTGATATTTCTTCGCATCAGGCGGATTGATGACGCCCGCAATGTGGCCTGATCCGGCAATAATGAACCGCGTATCGCCGCCAAGCAGCCGGGTGCTTTTGTATACCGAACGATAGGGGGCGATATGATCGTCCACGGATGATTGCAGATAGACGGGGATTTTAATCTTGCCCAGGTCCAGTTTTTCCCCGCCCAGCACCATTTCGCCTTTCGAAAGAGTATTATTGAGATAACATTCGCGCAGATAGAACAGATGCATTTCTTTCGGCATATTGGTTTGATCAGAATTCCAGTACAGCAGATCAAACGGCGCGGGTTCCTTGCCCAGCAGATAATTGTTCACCACAAACGACCAGATCAGATCGTTCGAGCGCAGCATGTTGAAGGTGTTGGACATCTCGCTTGATTCCAGCAATCCGCCCGCCTTGTCCATTTTCTGTTCAAGAGCGGTGATCTGATCGGTGTCGATAAACACTTTCAGCTCACCCGCTTCGGAAAAGTCCGCCTGGGCTGCAAAAAAGGTCGCGCTTTTGATGCGGTCTTCGCCCTTCGCCGCCATATGCGCCAGCGCCGTCGTCAGCAGGGTGCCGCCGATGCAATAGCCGATAGCGTTCACGTCACGTTCGCCCGTCGCCTGTTCCACTGCATCCAGTGCGGGGTAAACGCCTTCCAACAGGTAGGACTCAAAGGTTTTGTTGGCCAGTTCATCATCCGGGTTCGCCCAGGACACGACGAACACGGTATAGCCTTGCGCCACCGCCCATTTGATAAAGGATTTTTCCGCGGTCAGATCCAGAATATAAAATTTGTTGATCCAGGGCGGAAAGATCAGCAGCGGACGCTGGTACACGGTTTTGGTTGTGGGGGTGTACTGGATAAGTTCGATCAGCGGGTTTCTGAAAACCACCTTGCCGGGCGTAATCGCAATATTGCGGCCAACCTCAAAAGCGTCCATGTCGGTCATGCGAATGGCCAATTTGCCGTCGCCGCGCTCCATGTCCCTCAGCAGGTTTTCCAGGCCAGTCAGCAAATTCTCGCCATTCGATGTCAGGGTAGCCCGCAAAATTTCAGGATTGGTCAGCACAAAATTGGACGGTGAAATCGCATCGACAAACTGCCTCGTGTAAAACGCGACCTTGCGGGCATTGGCGGGGTCTATTCCGTCAACGCCGGTAACCGTCTGCATCAGCCAGTTGCTTGTCAGCAGATAAGATTGCTTGATGAAATCAAAAGCGAGACTTTCGCTCCATTCCGGCGCGCGGAAACGTTTATCAGTCCGGTCTGGCGTCACCGACGCAGGCAGCTTTTCGCCCAGCATCCGGCGCGTGGTGGTCTGCAGCAGTTGCATATAGGCGGGCCATATTTTCCTCTGCGCTTCGATGATGTAGCTGGTATTGCTCAGCATATGCTTGGCAAGGTCCAGAAACGCCGGGGCAATGGTGTGTACGCGGTTGGGGTCACCCAGTTCCGGGGGAGCGGCCTGGCGCTTGATTTGCTGGTTAACAAACCCCTGCATCAAACGTTGGCCGCGGTCGGCCACTTTAACCATATTGCGCGCGAACAGCTCTGGATCGGGAATCGTAAAACCCGGTTTTTCTGGTTCCATGCGCCTGCAATCCTTATTTTGCCACAAAACTACGCCACTGAATGCGTTATGCTGTAAGAAGCCTTATTATAGTCATTTTTGGAGCTACTTTACCACCGTGGCAGATAAAACACGCGTATAGTTTGGTTTCAATTCGAGTGCGAATCATTGACATGTAAACGGGTGCAGGAATGCGGGCGGTTGGAGGGCTTGATGCTTAAACTAGACGGACGCCGTGCGGCGAGGGGGCGATTAGGCGCGCTACTTGCGGCCGGGCTGGTTTTAATCACCATAACAGGCTGTTCCGGGATTAGTCCCTTCGGCTCGGACAATAGTCCGTTGCCACTCCCTCCCCCGCTGGAAGCGGGCCCCGATGGCGTGGTGCCGGATAAAACCGGCCGTAACGGCGATGACCAGGATGGGGAGTATCCGGAACTCGCAGATGTGCCCGATGGAGCAGAAGCCACCAAAGCAGCGGAAAGAAGCGCTGAGGCCCAGAGCCAGCGTGAGAATTTGGCGGGTGAGCTGGTTGCAGATCGCGAGCAGGCCAAATATACCGACGAAGAATTACGGGGTGGTCGGGTGGCCGCGATAGCCGCGCCGCGTCCGCAGCCTCCCGCGCCCGCCAAAGAAAGTGATGTCGCGAAGGCGTCACCGCCAGCGCCGCAAACACCTGTCGCCCCGGTTCCCCCGCCGCCTCCTGCCCCTGCGGCGCCTGCCAGCGCGCCAATTCCTGCTCCAGGTTTGACCCCGGCGGCGGCTCCCCCCACTGTAGCACCAGCGCCGGTCCCGGCCGCCACGCCATCGCCGCCAGCGCCACGCTCCCTGCCTCCACAAACCACAGCAGCGCCCGTGCAGAACACGCCGGCCTATGGCTCGGCTACGTTCCAGCCTTCAAGAGCCCAGCCGCTTCCTGCGGATCTGGTAGCCTCATTGCCCCCCGGTGTGGCGCAGCGCTACCAGGAAACGTTGCGCAAGCCGGTTCCACGCATTCCAGCGGCGCTCCCTGTCGCGCCGGTACTCGGCGCGCCGCTCGGGACAGCATACGCCAGCATTCCTTTTGCATCCGGATCGTCACGGCTATCTGATGGAGATAAACGCACCGTTGCCCAAGTGGCGAATGCCGCGAGAAATGGCTTTGGCCGTATCCGGGTCGTTGGCCATGCTTCCAGCAGCGCCTCAAGCCAGTCGCAAAGTCAGCGCCTGATCGCCAATTGGGAGATTTCCCAGGCGCGCGCAGCCGCAGTTGCAGACGAACTGGCCCGCCAGGGCGTGGACACCGCCCGTATCATTATTGAAGCGGTGGGGGATAGTCAGGCTGCCTATACTTCCGGGTCTAGGGATGCCGAGGCCGCCGCGCGCCGCGTGGACCTGTTTCTGGAATAGCCATAAAGCAGGAATAGGCTTATATAGGACCGAAATTACAGAGATAAACACACCATCATGGACTTCGAGTTTCACCGCATCAAGCGCCTGCCTCCCTATGTGTTCGAGTCGGTCAATCGGCTGAAGGCGCAGGCGCGCGCCGCGGGCAAGGATATTATAGATCTGGGTATGGGCAATCCGGACATGCCGACGCCCAGGCATATAGTTGATAAGTTGATCGAGAATGTGCAAAAACCGCGCACCAATCGCTATTCGACCTCGCGCGGCATTCCCGGTTTGCGCCGTGCGCAGGCCGGATATTATGCGCGGCGCTTTGGGGTAGAACTTGATCCCGAAACAGAAATTATCGCCACTCTGGGTTCCAAGGAAGGGCTGGCCAATCTGGCCATGGCGATTACCTCGCCCGGTGATCAGATACTCGTGCCCAACCCGTCCTATCCAATCCATCCATACGGTTTCATTATTGCCGGGGCCGCGATCCGCCATATTCCCGCAGTGGACTCGCAACGCGAATTTATGGAAAGTCTTGCGCGCGCCGTACGTCATTCCGTGCCGCCGCCCAAGGCACTGATTGTCAATTTTCCGTCCAACCCGACAGCGCAAGTCACCGATCTGGCGTTTTATGAAGAGGTAATCGCCTTTGCCCGCAAGCACGAGATCATTGTGATGTCGGACATTGCCTATGCGGAAATATATTTTGATGGCAATCCGCCACCATCCATTCTGCAAATTCCCGGCGCGAAGGAAGTTGCCGTTGAATTCACGTCGCTCAGCAAGACCTATGCGATGCCGGGATGGCGTATCGGGTTTGCGGCAGGCAACCGCCATCTGATCGGCGCGTTGACGCGCATAAAATCCTATCTGGACTATGGCGCATTTACGCCCATCCAGGTGGCCGCGACCGCCGCGCTTAACGGGCCGCAAGAGTGTGTCGTCGAAATTCGCAATACCTATAAAACACGCCGTGATGTTCTGATCGAAAGCTGGGGGCGCGCGGGCTGGAAAATCCCCGTTCCGCCCGCCAGCATGTTTGCATGGGCGCCCATTCCCGAACCGTTCACATCACTGGGCTCGCTCGAATTTTCAAAGCTGCTGTTACAGCATGCGGATGTCGCGGTGGCGCCTGGTCTTGGCTTTGGGGAATATGGCGATGGTCATGTGCGGATCGGACTGGTGGAGAATGAGCAGCGGATCCGGCAGGCGGCGCGCAGCGTGAAACGTTTTTTGGCGGACGCTGAAACCTTTGTGTCCGCGTCGGCGGATCAGCGCAAGGCGGCCTCGTCTTGATAGGGGTAACCGCCAGTGAGTAATCCATTACGGCTTGGCGTTGCGGGCCTGGGCACTGTGGGCGCCGGGGTTCTATCCTTGCTGAACGAACAGCAGCATCTGTTGCGCCAGCGTTGCGGTCGGGCCTTGCAGGTGACCGCCGTATCGTCGCGGGACCGCACAAAAAATCGCGGCGTGGATTTGTCCTCTTCCATTACCTGGCATGACGACGCACGCGCCCTTGCCTCCGCCGACAATGTCGACGTTGTCGTTGAACTGATAGGCGGGGCGGAAGGTATTGCCAAACAGGTTGTCGAAGGCGCGCTGGATGCTGGCAAGCATGTGGTTACCGCAAACAAGGCATTATTGGCGTTGCACGGCAGCGCGCTGGCGGCCCGCGCCGAAAAAGCCGACAGGGCGCTGTGCTATGAAGCCGCCGTGTGTGGCGGTATTCCGGTGATCAAGGCAATCCGTGAAGGACTGGCGGCAAACAGGTTTGAGCGCGTCTACGGCATACTGAACGGCACCTGCAATTATATCCTGACCAAGATGGAAGACACCGGCGCGGATTTCCAGGATGTGCTGTCCGAAGCGCAGGCTCTCGGCTATGCAGAAGCCGATCCCAGTTTCGATGTGGACGGTATTGATACGGCGCATAAGCTGAGCATTCTGGCGAGCCTTGCCTATGGGACGCATGTTGACTTTTCAGCGGTCTATATAGAAGGCATCCGCCACATAGCGGCGATTGACATACAGTTTGCGCGAGAATTTGGGTATCGCATCAAACTGCTGGGGCTGGCGCGGCGCACGACACACGGGATTGAGCAACGCGTACATCCGTGCATGGCGCCGTTAGGTTCTCCGATAGCTGAAGTCGGCGGCGTGACCAATGCCGTGGTGGCGGTTGGCAATTATGCGGGACAAAGCGTGTTTGAAGGCCCGGGTGCCGGCGCCGGCCCGACAGCGTCGGCGGTGATCGCCGATATTGTGGATATTGCGCGCAATCAAATTTTGCCGCCCTTCTCCGCGCCGTCCAGCCAGCTTGAGCGCGCGCCCGTCAGCCCGATGGAATTGCACGAGGGCGCTTATTATGTGCGTCTGGCAGTGCTCGATCAGCCAGGGGTAATGGCCGGCATCACAGCGATAATGGCGCAACATGGAATATCAATAGATAGTATCATTCAGCGCGCGCGCGCGCCGGGGGCCGGAGTTCCTGTCGTTCTGATCACCCACGACACGCAAGAGGCGCGCATGAACCGCGTGCTGGCGCAACTTGCCGCACTGAAGCAGGTCATCGAAGCGCCTGTACGTATCCGTATAGAAAAACTGTAATTCACGATATCAATCGGCTTAGGAGAATTCATATGGCACAGAAAAAACCGATCCTGGACCGGGTGTTCAGCATGGAAATTGCACGCGTTACAGAAGCGGCTGCGGTAGCAGCATCGCGCCTGATCGGGTGCGGGGACGAAAAGGCCGCCGATCAGGCGGCGGTGGACGCCATGCGCACGGCGCTCAACAAACTCGACATACGCGGAGAAATCGTGATCGGCGAAGGTGAACGCGACGAAGCGCCCATGCTGTATATCGGCGAAAAGGTCGGCACCGGAACCGGGCCAGAGCTTGATATTGCGCTCGATCCGCTGGAGGGCACCACAATCACCGCCAAAGCCATGCCCAATGCGCTGGCGGTGGTGGCGTTTGCCGAAAAAGGCAATCTGCTCAATGCGCCCGATGTGTACATGGACAAGCTGGCAATCGGCGGCGGTTACGCGAAAGGCGTGGTTGATCTTGACAAAACGCCAGCAGAAAATATTAGCGCACTGGCGGCGGCCAAAGGTGTCCCAGTTCAGGAAATCACCGCCTGCGTACTGGACAGGCCGCGGCATGCCGAGATCATCAAAAGCATCCGCAGCGTCGGCGCGCGTATCCAGCTTATACCGGACGGCGACGTCGCAGGCGTAATCGCGACCACACAGGTACATACAGGGATCGACATCTATATCGGCAGTGGCGGCGCGCCGGAAGGTGTGCTGGCGGCGGCGGCGCTGCGCTGTATTGGCGGCCAGATGCAGGGCCGCCTGCTGTTCACCAATGACGAGCAGCGCAGCCGCGCCCGAAAGATGGGCGTGAAAGATCTGGATCATAAATATGTTCTGGAAGAACTGGCTGCGGGCGACGTGATTTTTTCTGCGACCGGGGTGACCGATGGCTCGATGCTGCATGGCATTCATCGTGAGAAGGACGGCGCTGTCACGACCCATACCGTGGTGATGCGGTCGGCCAGCGGTACTGTTCGCTGGATCCGGGCGCGTCACACGGACGAAAGCAAATTTGGATAAAATGAATCTGCCGCCGCCTTTGCTTGGGGTGGGGCGGTCGCTGAATGGCCGGTGCTGGCGCTTGCGCCAATTTGATGAACGCGCTGCGCTCGCCATTTCACAGCGATATGATCTTCCGGAAATTCTGGGTCGCGTGATCGCCGGGCGCGGTGTTGCAATTGATGCAGCCGAGCGCTTTTTGAATCCCAGTCTGCAAAATGACCTGCCTGATCCTTCTTGTCTTGCGGACATGGAGCGTGCGGCGCAGCGTCTGGCCCACGCCGTCATGGCGGGAGAAAAGATCGCCGTGTTCGGTGATTATGATGTGGACGGAGCAACCTCATCCGCGCTGATTAAACGCTTTCTGGCGGCCATTGGTGTTGGCCTGACATTATATATCCCCGACCGGATAACCGAAGGCTATGGTCCTAATGCGGCGGCGTTATCGTCGCTGGCCGGTGACGGGGTACAGGTTTTGATCACCGTTGACTGCGGCACCATGGCGCACACAGCGCTTGCTGCGGGGACAAAAGCCGGGCTGGATATAATTGTTGTGGACCATCATCAGGCCGAAGCATATTTGCCGGAAGCCTTTGCGATTATCAACCCCAACCGGCTGGACGACAGTTCCGGACACGGACAATTAGCTGCCGTAGGCGTCGCATTCCTGCTGCTGGTGGCGCTGAACCGCCAGTTGCGCGCCGCGGGCTGGTATGACCGGCCAGGGCTTAGCGAACCCAACCTGCTGCAATGGCTTGACCTGGTGGCGTTGGGCACAATTTGCGATGTGGCGCCGTTGACCGGCGTCAACCGGGTGCTGGTCCGTCAGGGCCTGAAAGTGATGGCGCGCCGTCTCAATCCCGGGTTGCGGGCGCTGGCGGAAGTGGCTGGAATTGATACGGACCCCACCAGCTATCATGCAGGGTTTGTATTTGGCCCACGCATTAATGCGGGCGGGCGGGTTGGCAAATCCGATCTTGGGGCGCGGTTGTTGTCCAGCGATGATCTTGATGAGGCCGGCGTCATCGCTGCGGAACTGGATCTGCTGAACCGCGAACGTCAGGCCATCGAAGCGCTGGTGCTGGAAGCGGCATTGGCGCAGGCGGAAAGGCGCAACACAAACGAACCGCTGATTATGGTAGCCGCAAAGGGCTGGCATCCCGGCGTGATAGGCATCGCTGCCAGCCGGCTGAAGGATCGCTACAATCTTCCGGCGCTGGTGATCGGGATCGATGATCAGGGTGTTGGCAAAGGGTCCGGCCGCTCCATCGGCGGCGTGGATCTGGGGAGCGCGGTGATAGCGGCTGCCCAGGCCGGGCTGCTGATCAACGGCGGCGGGCATAAGATGGCGGCGGGGCTGACAGTAGAAGCTGCGAAAATCGATGCCTTGCGGAGTTTTCTGACCCAGCGTCTGGCGGCCCAGGTAGATGCCGCCCTGGATGCGGGCGATATGACCATCGACGGCACGCTGGCGGCGGGTGCGGCCACCCCTGAACTCATTGACGGTCTGGCGCTTGCCGGCCCTTATGGCGCGGGGAATCCTGAGCCCCGCTTTGTCATTGCCAGTGCCAGCGTGGTTAATTCAAGCGTGGTTGGCGGCAAGCATGTGCGCTGTGTGCTGGCAACGGGCGTCGGCCAGAAACTGTCCGCAATCGCCTTCGGTTGCGCCGAAACGCCGTTGGGACAGACTTTGCTGGCCGGAATGCGCAGTGGGCCGCTGCATGTGGCGGGCAAGCTGCGGGCGGATCAGTGGCGCGGTGTGCGCCGGGTTCAAATGCATGTGGAAGATGCTGCCCCCGCAGCCACTTGAATCACTTGCCAATTAGCCAAACGGCCCATATAACCCCCTTGCGGCCCGCTGATTTCATATCGGCCTCATGGGCGCCCTTCGTCTATCGG
>JAUSQH010000405.1 GCA_030652895.1 Alphaproteobacteria bacterium | reverse complement strand
TCAGCAGGAAGACGGCGCCGTCCCAGCCCGCCAGGCTCAGCGCCGGCAGCACCGCCAGCACCTGGTTTTCGACGTTGGCGACGGGCTGGCCGCGCGCCAGCGTCAGCTCCAGCGTCGCCAGCCGCGACTTGGCCAATGCGTCGCCTTCGGCCTGGGCAGCGCCTTGCGAACCGATGGCGCCGAAGCGCAGGCGGTTGCCCGGTTGCGCAGCGTCCCAGTCGGCCAGCAAGGCCGCCGTCGGCGTGGCGAGCTGCGAACGCCCGCCTTCGAAAGCAGCCACCCCGAAAGGCGTGAAACCGAGCTTGGTGATGCGCTCGGCATTCGCGCTGATGACGGCGGCGCGCGCACTGCGCAGCTGCGCCTCGGTCTTCACGCGCAGGTGGTAGAGCTGGTAGCGGCGTTCTTCGACCGGCTGCGGCGTCGGCCCGGCGCCGCACAGCTTGTTGCGGCGGCGGTGGAACAGCACCCAGTCGCGCTTGGCGCGAATGATCAGCGCGTCGGCAGCCGTCGGCCGGCGGCCGAACAATTCGGCGGCGGCTTCGCTGGCGAAGTCGGGCGAGCTCTCGCGCGTGGCCAGCAGGTCGAGCGCGGTTTCCGACGCCGTGCGCAGCGGATGCCCCAGCACCAGCACGTTGTCGTTGCGCTGCAGCGCAGCGGCAAAGCCGATTCGGCTCTGCGCCGCGCGCAGCGCGAGCACCGCAGTGGCGGCGCCCTGGGCATCGTCGCGCAGCAGGCGCAGGCTGAGCGACTCGATGCCGGCGATGCCTTGACCGCCGAACAAGGTGGCGCTGAGGTCGGCTTCGAGCATCAGCGCCGCGCCGCGGGCGGCGGGCTCGGTGCTCAGGATCACCGGCACGGTGAAAGGCATGCCGCGCTGGGCGTTGGCCAGCGTGCCGACCAGACCGCTGATGATGGCGGCGCCGCGCAGGCTGCCCTGGACGGCAGTGCGCTGGCCGCTGGTGGTGCGCGACTCGACGGTGAACTGGGCGCCGACGATGGCGATGTCGACGAAGACCGATCCGGCCGCCTTGGGCATCAGCACGGTGAAGTCCATCGCCATGTCGATGCGCCCGCCTTCGGCCACCGTCATCGGGTCGGCCTGGGCGCGCAGCGCCAGCCACAAGGCGACGTGGTCGGAGTCGGTGCCGCC
>JAUSQH010000397.1 GCA_030652895.1 Alphaproteobacteria bacterium | reverse complement strand
TGGTCAACCTGAAACTGGATGACGGCGTGACGGAGCGGATCAGGGCCGCATCCGCCGCCAAGGTGCAGATCGGCAAAGCCGGACGTTTTGTCGGGCAGCAGGCGGTGCAGCTGCATGGCGGCATGGGGATGACCGACGAGCTGAATATCGGGCACTATTTCAAACGCCTGACCATGATCGACGCGCAGTTTGGTAACGTGGATTATCACCTGAAACGGTTTGCCGCGGCTGGATAAGCCAAGGGAAAAAGGGATTAAAGGTCGCGTCAGCCATTGCCGGACAATTCTCCGGGTGAACTGTCATGCGTCCCCTATTGTGCGCCGAAAATGTCTGCGGCGGGTGCGCGGATTATCCGTCCGTCCTGAATGCGGCGGGTAAACCCCGCACGGTCAAAATATTCCAGGACCTCAATAGTCAGATTACGGCCAATGCCGCACAGCAGGCGATAGTCTTGCGCGGTAAATATTGCTTTTTCCCCGGCGGTGCGCTCGGCGAAGCCGGCATGGGCGCGTAAAAGTGCTGGCGTAAAGAAACGATTTTTCGACACCCGGGTTGCGAAACCCGCCAGCGCCAGGCGTGTAAGCAGGGCCTCGGTTTCCTCCGGGGACTTGTCAAGCGCCGCCGCCAGTTCACGGATGCGCGGCGCCGTCAGGCCAGCACTATCATACAGAGGCAAAGCCCGCGCCCAATCGTCCGCATCTTTTTGATTGGGCGTTACCGTATGGTCCGGCAGATGCAGCACTGTGCCGCCGCGTGAGATTTTGCCAGACAGCAAGTGCTGTTTCAGTGCTGCATTAAACACGACGGGGCTGACAGATAGATACGACATGCGCAGCAGCTCCGGCTCATTCGGTCCCAGACTCTGCGGATATTGCAGATGCCATTGTGCGAGCGTTTCTGGAATTCGCGTAATTACTGCCGTGTAATGCGTATCGCTTATCCCGGTCTGGTCCATGGCGCGCCCAAAGCGTTGCATGGGAACCTCTTGCCATAGTGCTTCGGCCTCGGCGGGGGTCAGATTAAAGGTACGCGAAAATTTTTCCATATCTACGCCGCCGGGCGAAAGGGCTAGCAGTTCGCTCAGCGCTGCGTTTGCCGCAGGCATTTCAAGCGCGTGCAGAATGGCAATCCGCTCCGGACGCGCGCGGCCCTTACCTGCAGTAAACGGGTCGATCACGCAGCCGCCGCCAATGGTACGCCGGGCGGATGCGTCACGCAAGATCACGCGGTCACCGTGTACGGCCCCGATGGGCCTGTCGAGAACGAGCTGCGCCAGTGTGCTCTCGCCTGGCTCCAGTCGGCCGCCCTGCAGCAGGGCAATGCGCCCTGGCCGATGCGCCGCCCCCACATGCACATGCACGGGGGACCAGTGTTTTAGCGGCGCGGCCTCGCTCTCCAGCAGCCGGATCCTGGTGTCCAATCGTGCAGTAGCGGCGTGCGCGCTAGCCGCCACCAGCCAGTCGCCGCGATGTATCGCTGCTTTTTCCAGTGTATCGCCGCCCTGAGCTGAAATATTAATGGCGCAGCGTTGCCCGGCGCCAGCTTTGTCTGTGGGCTGATTATTGGCATGTATGCCGCGCACCCTGATGCGAATTCCCGATGGCGACAGGGTCAGCACGTCACCTGTCACGGCCGCCCCGGAAAATACGGTCCCGGTTACCGCAATCCCAATGCCGCGCAATGAAAGGCAGCGGTCGATGGCAAGCCGGAAATTTCCGGTTCCAGATCGTGCCGAAAATTTGGTGGCGGCCGCGCCAATATATTTCCGTAAATCATCGATCCCACCCCCATCTGTCGCGGATACCGGGAAGATGGGGGAGCCATCAAGTGATGTACCGCCCAACGTAGCGCCAATTTCGCGCACCGCTTCCCGGATGCGCGCCTCGTCTGCCCGGTCAATCTTGGTCAGGGCCACTGCGCCGCGTTGAATGCCGAGCAAATCGAGTATCGCCAGATGCTCCAACGTCTGTGGCATGACGCCATCATCGGCGGCGATAACCAGTAACGCAAAGTCTATCCCGGCAACGCCTGCCAGCATATTGCGGATGAACCGCTCATGCCCCGGCACGTCGATAAAACCAACCCGCTGGCCGCCCAAATCCGTGTAGGCGAAGCCAAGATCAATACTCATGCCGCGCTGCTTTTCTTCCGGCAGCCGGTCGGTATCGACGCCGGTCAATGCCCGCAGCAATGTGGTTTTACCGTGATCCACATGCCCTGCGGTGGCGACGATCATGGTATGAAAAAATGTTTCAGTTGTTCGAGAAAGGCGGTTTCATCGTCCAGGCAGCGCAAATCCAACAACAAAGCGCCGTCGTGCACACGCCCGATTACCGGAATTGGCAACGCGCGAAAGCCTGCCGCGAGTTTATTAAGCGCCGTGCCACTGCGTTTTCCCGTGGGCGATAGGCAAAGCGCCGTGCTGGGCAACAGATCGACGGGTAGCGCGCCGCTGCCGATCTGGCTTTTCACGTCAAGCAAAGATATTTCCGCGTGATCTTTTAGCGCATCTTGCAGGGCGGGCAGCAACCGGGCGGCCTGCGCCGTAATCTCGGGTAACGGACGGGTCAGCAACCGAAGTGCGGGAAGTTTTTGCGCCAGCCGGTCGGGATCGCCATACAGCGCCAGAACTGCCCCCAATGCGGCAATGGTTAGTTTGTCGCAGCGCAGCGCCCGCTTCATGGGATTGCGTTTTATTTTGGCGATCAGGTCTTTACGTCCGGCAATGACGCCAGCCTGCGGTCCGCCCAGCAGTTTGTCCCCGGAAAAGCACACAAGATCAGCCCCGGCCAAAAGCGTCGCGGCAACGGTAGGCTCCTTGGGCAAGCCATAGCGGGTAAGGTCAATCAATGTGCCGCTGCCCAGATCAACAACCAGCGGCAAATCCCGAGCGTGGGCGATGCGCGCCATCTCCATCACACTCACGTCGGCGGTAAAGCCCTCAATGGCGTAATTGCTGGTATGCACCTTCATCAGCAGCGCGGTGCGCGATCCGATCGCGGTTTCAAAATCTTGCGCATGGGTGCGGTTCGTCGTGCCGGCCTCGACAAGCCTGCATCCGGCGCGGGTCATGATATCGGGAATACGGAACGCGCCGCCGATTTCGATCAACTCGCCCCGCGACACCGGAACCTCCCTGCCTTTTGCCAGCGTATTCAGCAACAGCAGTACTGCGGCGGCGTTATTGTTCACCACCGTGGCGGCTTCGGCGCCGGTCAGGCGGCAAATCCAGCTTTCTATATGCGTGTCGCGGTCGCCGCGCTTACCGGACGCCAGATCAAACTCAAGATTGCTGGCCCCACCTGCCACTGCCACCATGGCGTCGATGGCCTCGCGCGGCAACGGTGCACGGCCAAGATTTGTATGCAACACCGTGCCGGTCAGATTGAAAACCTGGCGCAGGGAAGGACGCAATGTTGCAAGGATTTGTGTCTGAATGCGGGACGCCAATTCCGGCATGCCAACGCTGCCGTGGGTCAGCGTCTCGCGCAGCCCGTCAAGTACCGGCCTCGAAGCGCTAATAACCATCGCGCGGCCATGCGCGGCCAACAGGGGCGCGACGCTTTCATGGCGCAGCAAGCGGTCAAGCGATGGCACCGCAGCCAACACGGACTGAGCGGTTTTAGACATGCCGCCAGTTCTAAAGGCCCATCACTCAACCGTCAAAGCAAATGATACTTCCGGCCCGCCGAGGGCATTGCAATACCAACACCCACCTGTATAGTGTCCGCTGGGTCAGAGCATGAAAAACAGAAACCTCGGCATCATTCTATCGCTTTTCGTCTTCCTCGCCGCACAGGCGCTGGGGATTGCGCATGCGGCTGCGTTTGGGCCGGGCAAGCATAAGCATCACGGCCATATCTGCGATATTTATCTTTCCACGGATCAGGCCAAGGCGGCCGCGCCGCCGCCGCCCGTTCTGCATGTTCCCGGCCACAGCGGCTTCACATTTGTTCCGCCCGTTTCTATTGAATTTTTGGCCGAAGAATATCCGTCGGCCTTTCCCCGTGCACCGCCCGCCTCTCTCCTTAGCTAGCAAACCATTTTGATCGTAACGCCCCTTCGCGTCCCGCGCGATGGGTGTGTTTGCTTATCCTCAAGGAGAATGTCATGCGAATCCCCTCTTTCGCGGCTTCGGCTGCGCTTACTCTATTGTTCAGTTCCACTGCTTTTGCCGCGTCCGATAGCGACATCCAGGCGATGAAGGCGGAAATCCAGGCCATGCGGCAAACCTATGAAAGTCGCATCGCGGAACTGGAATCGAAGCTTTCCAAAATTGAAAGCCAGAAACCCGCCGGGCAACAGGCCGCCGCAACGGCGCCCGTATCCGCGCGCAAACCGGCCCGCACGATCCGTGACAACAGCTTTAATCCCTCAGTCGGCCTGATCCTCAATGGCAAATATAGCGGCTTTTCCGGGGACAGTTCGGAGTTCGCGGGATTTGCCATTGGTGAAGAAGGCGAAAGGGGAAAGCAGGGGTTTGGGATTGATGAATCCGAGTTCAACTTTTCCTCGAATGTAGACGACAAGTTCTATGGCAGCGTTACAGCGGCCATCGTCCGCGAGGCGGGCGAGGACAAGATCGAACTGGAAGAGGCCTTTATCCAGACCCTGCCCGGCATGGGCCTGCCCAAGGGTATGAATGTAAAGGCCGGACGCGCGCTCTGGACGCTGGGTTATCTGAACGAGCATCATTCTCACACGGATGATTTCGCGGACCGGCCATTGCCCTACCGTGTCTTTTTGAACAGCGCGTTCAATGATGACGGCGTGGAGGTTTCTTACGTGCTGCCCACGAATTTCTATTCGGAAATCGGCGGCGGCGGCTTTCGCGGCGATGACACTCCGTTTGGCGGCGCAAGCGGCGGCGGCTTTGACGCCTGGTCGGCCTTTGCCCGGATCGGCGGAGATATTGGTGACAATCAAAGCTGGCGGCTTGGTGGTTACACGCTGTCCGGCGATGCGGGCGGTCGCGCCGGAAACGGGGAAACCGTAAACTTTACCGGTGATACCAGCCTGTATGCGGCCGATCTGCGGTACACATGGGCGCCGACCGGCAATCCGCGTGCGCAGGAGGTGATGCTGCAAGGCGAATATTTCTGGCGCAGCGAGGACGGGACTTATGAAGATTTTGCGGCCGGAACCGGCGCGGCAGGTTTTGATGACAACGCCCGGGGATGGTATGCGCAGGGTGTCTATAAATTTCTGCCGCAATGGCGCATCGGGTACCGCTATAGCAGACTAATAACGCCGGATGTTCCGCTTGGCCTGCTGGGAAGCGCGCTGGATGCCGGCGGATATAATCCGGACGCCCATGCCGTGATGGCCGACTGGACGAACAGCGAGTTCAGCCGGGTGCGCTTGCAATATAATCATGAAAAACTTACGCGGGGGCGGAACGATGACCAGATCCTTCTGCAATATATCATGAGCATCGGCGCGCATGGCGCGCACAAATATTAAGCGGGAGAATCAACCATGCACCGCATGCTTCCCGCTTTATTTTTCCTGGGGCTGATGACCGCGGTCCCACTCAGTGCGCAGGCGAAACTCAACCTGTTCGCCTGCGAACCGGAATGGGCGGCGCTGGCCCGCGAACTGGGCGGAGATGACGTGGAAATATTCACGGCCACTACCCCCCGCCAGGACCCGCATCATGTGCGCGCCAAGCCCAGCCTGATCGCCGCCATGCGCCGGGCTGATCTGGTAGTCTGCACCGGCGCGAGCCTGGAGGTTGGCTGGCTGCCCATCCTGCTGCAGAAGGCGGGTAACGCCAATACCCAGCCGGGCGGCGCGGGTTTGCTGCTTGCGGCGGAGCTTGTGCCGCTGCTGGAAAAACCCGTGCGGCTTGATCGCGCGGAGGGGGATATTCATCCCGAAGGTAATCCGCATGTGCATCTCAACCCACACAATATTGCGCTGATCGCACAGGCGTTGACGGACCGGCTTAAGACAGTTGATGCGGCTAACGCCAATGCCTATCAGGCGCGCTTCGATGTTTTTTCGCAAAAGTGGTGCGACGCCACACAGCGATGGGAACAGGAAGCGGCGGGGTTGAAAGGCGCCGCTATTGTGGTGCACCACAAAGCCTTTTCCTATCTTCTGGCATGGCTGGGGATACGGGAGGCAGGCGTGCTGGAGCCCAAACCCGGCATCCCTCCAAGCGCATCGCATCTGGAAGCATTGCTGCAAAAGCTAACTTTGAGCCCGGTACGGCTGATCGTGCGCACACCCTATGATCCGCCAGACGCGAGCGAATGGCTTTCGCAAAAAACGGGGGCGGCCGCTACTGTGCTGCCGTTCACCGTTGGCGGCGATGCGGGAAGCAACGATCTGTTCGCTTTGTTCGAGCGCACTATTGCGCTGTTGAAAGGCGCCAGCGGTGATTAGCGCCGAGATGGCCGTGATTGTGGGGCCGGCCTTTGTGGCTGGCCTCATGATCGCAGTGACCCACGCGCCGCTGGGCATTGTGGTGCTGCGGCGCGGCATTATTTTTATTGATCTGGCGATCGCCCAGATTGCAGGCCTGGGCGCTGTCGCTGCCGGTCTGTTGTGGGGCGCGCCGCCCTGGTGGGTGGTGCAGGGGACGGCGCTTTCCTGTGCGGTTATAGCGGCGCTTTTTTTCCATCTGGTGGACCGTTTTTCGCCGGACCGTCAGGAAGCGATCATCGGATGCAGTTTCGTTGTGGCGGCGTCACTGGCGATACTGCTGCTGACCGGACAGCCGCATGGCGATGAGGCCATGGAACAACTGCTTTCGGGGCAGCTTCTGTTCGTGACCTGGCCGCAAATCGCCCTGCATGCGCCGGTATATCTGGTTATCCTCGCGCTGTGGTTTTTACGGCCGCAAAACCGGCAGGGGGTCTGGTTTTATCTGCTGTTTTCTGCCGCCATAACCTCATCGGTGCAACTGACCGGTGTCTTCGTTGTTTTCGCAAGCCTTATAGCCCCCGCGCTTGGCGCCACCCGCTTTGCCGGAACCCGCCGCGAACTGGCCACCGCTTATGGCATTGCGCTGATTGCATTGTTGTCTGGCTTTAGCGTGGCCATCCAGTCCGATCTTCCACTTGGCCCGGTGCTGGTGTGCAGCTTTATGCTGTCAGCGCTGCTTATCGGCGCGTGGCCGAGTATGAGGGCAAGCCGTTTGGAGTGATCCGGCAGGTTTGACTCGCTTTATTGATTGGTTCAATAATAAACTGTTGGCAACTGGGGTTACCAACAGGGAGCAAGTCACATGGAAGTAGGGTTTTTCGCGATGCCGACCATCGGCAGCCGCAGCGAGATCGAAGGACGCATGGCGGGCAAGCGCACCGATCTGTATCAGCGCATGCTCAAAAATCTGGTGCAAACCGCCCAGTATCTGGACGAGCACGGCTATTACGGCATGGGCTTCACCGAGCACCATTTCCATGTTGAGGGCGAAGAGGTGTCGACCAATCCGATCATGCTGGACCTGTATATGGGCTTGCATACCAAACGGATTAAAGTGGGCCAGTTGGGCAATGTGCTGCCCTCACAAAATCCGATCCGGGTCGCCGAGGATATCGCCATGCTCGACCAGATGACCCAGGGCCGCGCCTTCGCCGGCTTCGCGCGCGGGTATCAGGCACGCTGGGTGAACGTCTTGGGGCAGCAGCACAAGGGTCAGGAAAACAGCAACGATACCGAGACCTACGAAAACCTTAAACGCGAACTGCATGAAGAGCATTTTGACATCGTCATGAAGGCATGGGGCAATGACACCTTTTCCCATCAGGGCAAACACTGGAAAATTCCGCCAGCGGATATTCACTGGCCAGCCCACGAGGTAACGCGGGAGTTCGGCCAGGGCGTTGATGCAAAAGGCATCGTGACCGAGGTCGGTATTGCGCCGCCAACCTACAACAAGCGTATTCCGGATCTGTTCCAGCCGTTCAGCTTTTCGGAAAAATCGATTAAATGGGCGATGGGCAAGAATATGGTCCCGATCTCCATCGTCTGCGATGTTGAGACGGCGCAAGCGCAATTGCGTGCGGCGCAGGCGGGGGCGGCGGAGGCAGGCCTGAAGCTGAAACTGGGCGAGCGCATGGGCATGACCCGCGACATTGTGGTCGCCGACACGGACGCCGAAGCGCAGGAACTGGCCCGCAATGCAGGCGCATTCCTGTGGACCAAATTCTTCCAGCCGTTTGGGTTTAACGCGGCAATCACCCGGCCCGGAGAAGATCCGTTCACGGTCGAAAATACGTTTGAAAGCATCCATGATCGCGGTCTGATCATTTGCGGCAGCCCGGATACGGTCAACCGCAAGCTGGAGAAACTGTTCAAGGACATACCTTGCGACTATTTCTGGACCATGACCTATCAGGAGTTGATCCCGCAGAAAAATCTGATGCGCCATCTGGAACTGCTGACCACCAAGGTGCTGCCAAACTTCACCAGCAAGATAAAGTAAGCACTGCTGACTTAGTTTGTGGCTGCCGGCCCATCACCCCACGGGGGTAGAGTGATGGGCCTGTCAAACCTGTTGTATTTCATCCGGAACTGGGGTCGAATAAATAAAAATAATCAGCGAGGAGGGAGACGTCATGGCAAAGGAAATTGTGTTGCGCAATGCGCGGCTGATCGATGGGATAACGGACCAGCCACGGGATCGCGTATCTGTTGTGATGAAGGATGGGCGCATTGCGTCGGTCACGGATGGGGATGGCCCGGCGGGGGCCGGTGCGGAAGTGATCGATTGCAGCGGTAAGACGGTAATGGCGGGGCTGATCGACACCCACGTTCACTCAACCTTTGTCGACCGTACGGACCTGACCCTGTTTCTCGCCGCGGGCGTCACCGCGGCGCGCGATGTGGGCGGCAGGCTCGACAAGGTGCTGCGGCTGCGCAGCCAGGTGAATTCCGGTGAAGTAGTGGGGCCGCGCCTCTATGTATGCGGGCCGCTGCTGGATGGCGAAGCGCATAGTTTCGCGCCCGGCCCGATGAGCGAGATGCTTGACAATATCCCGAACCCCGACGCCGCGCCCGCTAAGATAGGCGAATTGTTAGGGGCGGGCGTTGACGGGATAAAAATCTATTTCACGATGCAGCCCGATACGGCAAAAGCGGTGATCCGCGCCGTCGACAAGCGGGTGCCGATTACCGGGCATCTTGGGTACACGACAGCGATGCAGGCGATCGAGTTCGGCATTGACGGCCTTGAGCATATCTGGATCTCGCCGTACCAGGACATCTGCTCGCTGGAGATGCGGCTCGCCCCCGGCGCGTCGATGAGCAACCGCAGCTTCTGGACCCATACCCTGAAGGGTTGGGAGGAAATGGACCTGCAGGCTCCCAATGCGCAGGCGTTCTTTGGCGCGATGGTCGACAAACAGGTCAAGATGGGCACGACCCTTGATCTGCTCTGGACCGCCTATAGCGGGCTGGAGGGGGCGCTTGCCGATCCGGATCGCGCCTATATTCCGCCGCATTGCCTCGCGCGTCAGGCGGCGCAAAACAAGAAGGTCAAGGCAGGCAAGGAATGGGACATTCATCCAGGCTACTGGGCGCCCGGCGAAGGCCGCAAGGCGCTGGACAAGCAGTTGGATGCTGTGCGCATTCTGCACGAAAAGGGTGGCGTCGTTGTCGGCGGCACCGATTGCGGCGGGCTGAACTATCCGCCGCCGGGCTTTGCGTTGCTGCGCGAGGTTGAACTGCTGTCCCAGGCGATGGGCGCCATGGCGGCGCTGAAAGCGGTGACCGTTGGGGCTGCGCGGGCGCTGCGCAAGGACAATGAGCTTGGCAAGGTGGCGCCCGGTTTCCATGCCGATCTGCTGGTGCTGGACAAGGACCCGTCAAAAGATGTGCGCGATCTGCGCTCGCTTAGCCGTGTCTATCGCGGCGGCGTGACGTATGACCCGAAGGCGCTGCTTGCCGCGCGGCCTGTGCGGGATATGGAGCTGATACCCGCGTAATATTGCTCTGAATAGGGAGGAACCTCATGGCCAGTATCAGTGAAGTGCATCACGTCGCGATTACGGTGTCTGATATGGAAAAATCGCTGGCGTTTTATCAGAACGTTCTCGGTTTCCGTAAAACCCTGGATATCCCCCTCGGCGGACCGAATATGGAAAAAATGCTGCGGTTGCGCCCGGGCATGACGGGGCGCTCGGTCATTCTGCAACAGGGTCCCAGTCAGGTCGGCGAGATCGAATTGATCCAGTTTGATCCGCCTGCTGAAAAACCCAGCGCGCCGAAACGCCCGGGGGATCCCGGTGTGTTCCTGCTATCCTTTGCGGTGTCCGGTGAAGTCATCGAGGACACCAAGGCGCGGCTGGAGGGGCTTGGTGTTCAATGCTATGGCGAGCCGGCGTCGCTGGAGATACCGCAATATGGCGATGTGCGGGTCATTCTGTTCGAGGATCCAGACGGCATCATGATTGAGTTGATGCAGCTTCCGGCGGTTGAGAAAGTCCGGGAGCATCGCAAGGCGACAGCATAATCCGCCACGGCGGGACAGGGCGAAAACATGGAAACGTTGCCTGACGGGTTGATCGCGGTCGTAAAGCGCGATTGCCCGACCTGTATCGTGGTGGTGCCGGAACTTCGCGAAATTGCGGCGCAGGCCGGGCCGTTCACGGCGTTAAGCCAGGATGATCCGTCGTTTCCCGAAGGCGTTGCCGTCATTGATGACCGGGAACTCGAACGGTCCTATCATCTGAAGATTGAAATCGTGCCGACCCTGATCCGTATGCGGGGTGGACGCGAAGTTGGCCGGGCTGTGGGCTGGAACAAGGCCGAGTGGCGTGGCCTCAGCGGTATAAAGACCCTTGGCGAAAACCTGCCGGAAAACCGCCCGGGTTGTGGCGCGATCAACATAGAGCCGGAACACGAGGCGCGTCTTGCCATCCGCTTCGGCGACACAGGTCTGCATTCGCGGCGCATTACGCTTGGCCCGCTGGAAGATGATATTGAAGCCTGTTATGACCGGGGTTGGTCAGATGGGCTGCCAATTGTTCCGCCGACGGAGGAACGGGTGCTGCGCATGCTGAGTGGGACGACCCGTGATCCGCGTGAAATCATCGGTGTTATACCGCCGAATTTGGCGGAATGTTCCGTCGAAAAAGCCGCCGTCAATGCGGTGATGGCGGGGTGCAAGCCGGAATATCTGCCGGTTGTTCTGGCCGCAGTGGAAGCAGCGCTGATCGACAAGTTCTGTATGCACGGACTGCTATGCACGACGTATTTTTCCGGGCCGATGGTGATCGTCAACGGCCCCGTGCGCGGCGCCATTGGCATGAATTCCGGCGGCAATGTGCTGGGGCAGGGCAATCGCGCCAACGCCGCCATTGGCCGCGCGCTGCAATTGGTCATCCGCAATGTTGGTGGCGGCAAGCCGGGCGGGATTGATAAATCCGCCCTCGGGAATCCTGGCAAATATACCTATTGTTTTGCCGAGGACGAGGAAGGCTCTGATTGGGAGCCACTGTCGGTCGAGCGTGGTTTTGCGCCGGGTGTGTCGACCGTTACGTTGTTTGCCGCGGACGGCATGCAGGGCATTGTCGATCAGCAAAGCCGCGAGCCGCATTCCCTGGCGCGCAGTTTTGCGGGCGCCTTACGCGTGGTGTCACACCCCAAACTGGTGATGGCGGCGGATGCGTTTCTGGTTGTCGGACCTGAACATGGCCGTGTGTTGCGCGAAGCGGGCTGGACAAAGGCTGATCTCAAGGAAGAATTGCATGCGCTGCTGCGTTTTCCGGCGCGCGAACTGCTGCGTGGCGCCGGCGGGATGGCGGAAGGCCTGCCGCCAATTCCAGGCCTGGAGGACAAAGTATTACCAAAATTCCGGCCCGATGGGCTTAATATCGTTCGCGCAGGCGGAGGTGCGGGGATGTTCTCCGCCATTATCGCAGGTTGGGGGGCGAGTGGTGAAATGGGCAGCCAGCCCGTAACAAAGGAGGTGAATGGATGAGCAATCAACGCATTCTGCTGGATCCGACAGCCGAGAGCGAACCGGCGGACCGCGCGCGTCTTGCGCGGCCCGAATCGCTTGACGGGCTGCGTGTCGGGCTGCTGGATATTTCCAAGCCGCGCGGCGACGTGTTTCTTAACCGGGTGGAAGAATTACTGACCGGTCTTGGCGTTACCATCAGCCGGTATAAAAAGCCAACATTCACCCGCGTCGCGCCGGTTGATCTGCTGCAACAGATCAGTGCGGAATGCGATGTGGTTGTGGAAGGGCTGGCTGACTGAGGTTCGTGCACATCGTGCTGTATGCATGATATCACGAATCTGGAAGGCCGCGGTATTCCATCGGTGGGCATTGCATCAACGGAATTTATTGATGCGGCCGCGACCCAGGTGGTGGCGCTTGGTTTTGATGCGGCGCGGGTATTTGTACCGCATCCCATTCAGGGGCAAAACGATGACGAAATCCGCGCGCTTGCCGATGCGGCGGTCGATGAAATCGTCGCCAATATCGTCAGGCGATAGGACCTTATTCTGTTTGCCCTTGATGCCCGGACAACCGGCGTTCCGTTATGCATTACGATGATCAGCGAACGCTATAATTCAGCATGTTCGCAAATAAAAAGCCCGGAGCAGATCGCTCCGGGCTTTTTAGGTGTGACAGCGTTAAATCAGAACGCGTAGGACACCGTCACGGACGCGAAGTCCCGATCATTCAGCGGCGCATCGGGGCCAAAGTTTGAGGTCCAGCTTATTGATCCCGCCCAGTTGGCCAGATAGGTTCCGGTAACGCCAAGGGTAATGGCCTTACGTTCCGCCTGATAGTTGCCGAACGGGGCAGGCGTATTACCGCCGAAATCCCATTTCCAGGCGACGCTGGGGCTCACGTTTATCGGCGTACCAAAGGCCCGGTTATAGGTAAGCGACACCAGTCCCTGCGCGCCCCATGAGAATTTGGTCGCGTATCCGTCGCCCAATTCCATACCCGCATTAAGGACAGAGGTCTGCGCCGCGAGGGTGTTGATGAGGCCGCGCGTGTTGCCGCCCTGTAGCCCGTCGGCGCTGGAAATGCCCGGCACCAGCACCATGCCAATTTCCGTCACCAGAACGCCGCCATCCGCTTTGGCGAACTGCACCATCGGGTTAGAGGCGAACAGCAGAGAAGTCAGGGTGGTTTGCGCCGTAAACACATCTTCCAGTGCAGGCTTGATAAAGCCGTCACGCCCGACATCTTTCGCGGTCAGAGCCGAGGCTCTGGTCTGCGCAACGGGCACCCCGCCGGGCGATCCCGCGCCGCCAACAAGTTGTGCAAACCCTACGTCGGTCGGGCTGCCGGTGATGATGGCTGAACCGGGCGCGATAAACCCGCTCGGGACATTTGCGCCCGCTGCGTTCACCCCGCCTGAAAGCGGGGTTCCCGCCGGGGTGAAGGTGCGCGCATTGGTGCCGAGCGGATCGACAGCTATATACCCGATGGCGTTCGATGTCGCCGCAAGCTGTGCGGCCCGTGCTGCAATATCACGGGGCGCCGAGGCGGGAAGCAGACCCGAAGCAACACCGGAGTCGATGGTGCTGGTCACCGCAGCGATCACGTCCGCATCGCTGGCGCTTAACGTACCTGCTGCTGCCCGTGCCGCCAGACTAGCCGACACTTCGCGCGGAATGCCTCCGGGTAGGCCAACGGGGACAAACGGCGGGGTGCCCCGGTTGATGGTCCCTGGCGCCAGGCCTAGCGCGCGTTCCTGCGCCGCCGCCATGTCGGCCCAGGTCTTGTCCCCGGGCCGCGCGACGGTCTGGTTGAGGCCGGAAAGGAAGAGCGGCTCAAAGCCTGGCGTCGCTGCATCCAGAACATTGGTTCCGCCGGGGCCAGCACCTGCTCCCGCAATCACCTGCGGGGTGCCGGGCGGAAAGCCAAACTGGGTGGGGCCGGGCGCCTGCGGCGCGCGGGTGCGGAACCGGGTCTGACCGTCCAGGTCATTACTAAGCGCCCCCATTTCAGCAAACGCATAATTGAACGGCTGATCATGGCGATAGGTGGCTTCCGCCTGCACGGCGATGCCGCCGACCGTCGTGCTGAGGCTGAGGCCCACCACTTGTATGTCTTCGGGATATGCCAGCCGGAAGGTTTGTGTGTTGGCCAGTACGGCCGCAACGGTGTCATCGATCGATGCCGTATTGCGGTTCACCAGCACTGCCATATTGTTGCAGTTGGTATAGCCGCCGGGCAGCGCCAGTTGCACTGCGCCAATATTCGCCGGCACGTCCGCTGCCGCATTACCGGATAATGTGCCGGCGACCGAGAACGGAGTATTCGCCGATCCGATGCCGTTCAGCGCCATCGCCACCGGCACACCCGAATTGGCCAGGACATTGCACAGGGTCTGCGCCACTTCAAAGGCGTTGCGCGCGGGCGGCCCGCCCGGCGCACCGGTTGGCCCGGCCACCCCCGTCACTCCGACCAGCCCGGCAGCGCCTCCGACCTCAAACGGGTCAAGGGCATTGGCAATCGCCGTCACATTGTCGCGCGCGGCGCCGGGAATCGACGGGGAAAGTTCAAGAATCGGCAGCCGGGAATGCAGGTTCATGAAGAACAGGCCAAATTCGGTGCCCTGATTGAGCTCGGACGCGAAATACCGCAACGCAAAGCCAAATTCGCCGCCGTTATCGGCGTTCTTGTCATTGGCGCGTTCAATCGACACTGCCGGATAGTTCACCGCAAGCTGGCTTTCCCACACGGTGTCGACATCCAGGCCGTTGGCGATCATGAACGGATTGAAACGCGCGTCGCCGCCGAAATCCAGAACGCCGCCGCGCAGCGGCTGTGAGCCACGCCCGACGAAATCTGCCGCGCTGAAGTAGGTGCCGCTGGGGTCGGGTACGATATTGTCGCTTTTGAACTGATAGAAACCATCAATGCTCAAGCCATTCGGCAGCCCCAGCGAGGCGCGCGCCGCGAGAATCGGCGTGAAGAATTCCTTCAGTTCCGAACCCGGCTTGCGCACGGCGGCGACGTCAATCGGATTGATC
>JAUSQH010000099.1 GCA_030652895.1 Alphaproteobacteria bacterium | reverse complement strand
TCTTTGCCAAACAGCCGCGTCACATGGCCCATTTTTCGGCCCGGGCGGGGCGCGTCCTTGCCATAGAGATGCAGGCAGGCGCCGGGTTCAGAGGCAAGGGCGGCCCATTGGCCCGCATCGGCGCCGATCAGGTTGTGCATTTCCGCATCTGAATGGCGTGCGGCATCGCCCAGCGGCCAGCCGCAAATGGCGCGGATATGCTGTTCAAACTGGCTGATGGCGCAGGCGTCCAGGGTCCAGTGGCCGGAATTGTGCACCCTGGGTGCAAATTCATTGACCGCCAGCGTACCGTTTTTAAGAACGAAGAACTCCACCCCGATTACGCCCACATAATCCAGTGCGTTCAGAATATGGGTGGTCAGCGTCATGGCCGCTTGCGCTATTTCATTGGTGATTTGGGCGGGTACCCGGCTGACAGCCAATATGCCGTTGGCGTGAATGTTTTCGGGCGGGTCATAACAGGTAATTGCGCCATCCAGCCCGCGTGCGGCGATGATGGAAATTTCGCGCTCGAAGTCTACAAAACCTTCCAGAATTGATGCCGCAGCCCCCACCTGTTCCCACGCGCCGGAGACGTCCGGCGGAGTGCGCAATGTCACCTGGCCGCGCCCGTCATATCCCAGACGCCTTGTCTTCAAAATGGCGGGCAGACCGATCCGGGTTACCGCCTGCGCCAGCATCGGCGCATCATCGACGGCGGCAAAAGGTGCGGTCGCAACGCCAAGCCCCGCCAGAAAGTTTTTTTCGACCAGCCGGTCCTGTGAGATGCGCAAGGCGTCGATGCCCGGGCGGATCGCAACCTGTGCGGCCATGCGCTCAACGCACGCCACCGGCACATTCTCAAATTCATAGGTGACCACATCGACATCCGCGGCAAATGTTTCGCAGGCCGCCGTTTCGTCATATTCCGCCAGGGTAATGCGATCACAGACATGGCTGCCGGGATTATCGCCGGGCGGGCAGAAGATGTGTGATTTCAGCCCCAGCCTTGCGGCCGCCAGCGCGAGCATGCGGCCCAGCTGACCGCCACCCAGAATGCCGATAGTGCTGCCAGGGTCCAGCACCGCGGTCAGGCTTTGCCGGAAGGATGTGCGGCCACGGCCCGGGTTTGTTTGTCGCGCCACGCGTCCAGCCGCTTGGCCAAAGCCGCATCATTCAGTGCTAAAACGGCTGTCGCCAGTAACGCGGCGTTGACAGCGCCTGCGTCCCCAATCGCCAGTGTTCCAACGGGGACGCCTG
Organism: Alphaproteobacteria bacterium; assembly: GCA_030652895.1. Classification (GTDB taxonomy): domain Bacteria; phylum Pseudomonadota; class Alphaproteobacteria; order UBA11222; family UBA11222; genus UBA11222. Next base: position 10,130 of record JAUSQH010000099.1, on the reverse strand, counting down.
CCGGCATTTGTACAATGGACAGCAGGCTGTCCTGCCCCTTTAACATTCTGCTTTCAATGGGCACACCCAACACCGGCAGCGGCGTCAACGCCGCCGTCATGCCGGGCAGATGCGCCGCGCCGCCCGCACCTGCAATAATGATTTGCAGGCCGCGTTCACGTGCCGATTTGGCATAGGAATACAGCCGGTCCGGGGTGCGGTGTGCGGACACGATTTTGCTTTCAAACGGGACCTTTAACGCTCGCAGCGTGTCGGCCGCGTGACGCATGGTGGGCCAGTCGGACTGGCTGCCCATGATGATTCCGATCAGCGGTATGGTTTTAGCCATTGCTGGCACTCCTTAGGGCCCGATTCACCCAGTTTAATTGCAAAGTGCTCCAAATTAACTGGACGGGCCCCTGACAATTTGAAATTCAGAGTAATTAGCCCCATCTCAATTGAACTCTATGGACATATCTATAGAGGTGCTTCCGGCGCGGAAAGCCGGGAATTATAGGGGGCAACTGTTCTGGTGCAAGCAAGATCACGTATTTCTTTTCATATTTCCATGTTCCGTTAATACATTTTCGATCATGATTCATTTACAATCGGCCTGATTTGGCATCTGACAACGGGCACCCGGTAAAAGACCATATGAAAATTGCGGACTCAAAACCTGTTGCGGGCATACGCGGCGCTACCCCGGCCGGGGCGGTGAAGGCGCGCTCTGGCTCCGTGCAGGCAGCGGGTGTTGGCGCGCCCAGCGATTCGGCCAGTATCATGGGTATTCCCGAAGCCGAGTTCACCCCGAAAGTGCGCGACGCCATCATGAACCTGATGCAGGAGGTCGACCGGTTTCGCCGGGAACTGGAGCGAGCGAAGAGCCGCATCGAGCACCTGGAAAAACTGGCCGAAAATGACGCATTGACGCCGATCCTGAACCGGCGCGGTTTCATACGCGAAATGACGCGGGTGAAAAGTTATGTGGATCGCTACGATACGCCTGCGGCGCTGGTGTTTTTTGATCTCAATAATTTCAAACCGGTCAATGATGCGTTCGGCCATGCCGCAGGCGATCAGGTGTTGCAGCGCGTGGCTGAAGTGCTGCTGAAAAACACCCGCGATTCCGACATTGTCGGGCGGTTGGGCGGGGACGAGTTTGGTGTTATCCTGGCCAATAACCATGCGGACGTTGCGGCCGTCAAAGCACAAAAGCTGGCCGAGGCCATCGCCGGCCAGCGCTTTATGACAAATGGAAAAGAATATGGGGTGTCGGCATCTTACGGCATCTATATCTTCGCACCTGGCGATGATCCGGCACATGCGCTCGCCAAGGCGGACGAGGCCATGTATGCTTCCAAGCGCAAGAGCCAAACGGAATAACCCCATATATTCTGCTTACGGATGTTCTGTAAAATGTCAGACGCGCCCGATCCGGTCTATCTGCGCTATTCCGGCGCACCGCCCGCTGGCACCCGATTATGCCGGCTGGATGAACTTCCCAAAGATGGCGCGAAAGGTTTTTTGTTTGGCCAGGACGTCCGCCGTTTCGACATGTTCGTAGTGTGGCGCGATGGCAAACTGACGGCTTATGTCAATGATTGCCCGCATGCGCATACGCCGCTGGACTACATGCCCGACCGCTTTTTCAATCTGGAGAAATCGCATTTACTCTGTGGCACCCATGGCGCGTTGTTTCGCATTGATGACGGGCAGTGCGTCGCCGGCCCGTGCAGGGGACGGCGCCTGACCCCCGTACCGGTTCATCTTGACGGAGACATGATCTGCATCGGCTGATTTCTTAACGCTTCGTGAAACTGTCATATAATTCCCGTATAGTGCGGCTTCGCAAAGCCAAAAAAATATTGGGAGACGGTCCATGACCACAGATTCAAAAACGTCCGCCATTGGTGCACTGATCGCGCAGCGTATCAGCCGCCGCATGGTGCTTGGTGGCGTGGTTACGGCAACGGCTTTTGCTGGAACGAGCAGTTTATCATGGCGCGGCGCCTATGCGCAGGGTGCGTCGAGTCTGGCGTTTGAAGAACTGGCGCGCGGCCTTGACACGGATTTTCATGTGGCGCGCGCGCATACTGCGCAGGTGCTGATCCGTTGGGGTGATCCGGTTTATCCCGACGCGCCAGCCTTTGACCCGGCGGGGCAGACCGCAGCGGCGCAAGAGCGGCAATTTGGTTTCAATAATGACTTTGTAGCCTTCATGCCATTACCGCCATTTTCCAAAAAATCCAATGCTGGCCTGCTCTGCGTCAATCATGAATTCACCAATGCGCGGATGATGTTTCCGGGGCTTACATTGGCGATGCAGGCGAAACTTGAAGGCGTGGTTGGCGTCACCGCACAGGCGCTGTTTGGACAAATGCCGGACTTAACCCGTGAACAGGTGGACATCGAAATGGCGGCGCATGGTCACTCTGTGGTGGAAATCAGATTTCAAAAGGGCGAATGGAAGGTAATTACGGACAGTCCGTTTAACCGGCGCCTTAGCATGTTATCCACCCCCATGCGGCTGTCTGGCCCGGCGGCAGGTCATGCGCGGCTTAAAACTTCCGCCGATCCAGAAGGCGCCACGGTTATCGGTACGCTGAATAATTGCGCGGGCGGCGTCACGCCCTGGGGTACGGTGCTGATCGCCGAGGAAAACTTTAACTTCTATTTTTCCGGCGATCCTTCCGCCAGCAGCGAAGCGGATAATCACGCCCGCTATGGCGTTACTGGCGAAGCGCGCTTTCAATGGGCGCGGTTTCATGAACGCTTTAATCTTGAAAAAGAACCCAATGAACCTAACCGGTTTGGCTGGGTGGTGGAGCTTGACCCCTATAATTCCAGGGCGGTTCCGGTTAAACGCACAGCGCTGGGCCGGTTCAAGCATGAGGCCGCAACCACTGCCGTCGCGCCTGACGGGCGGGTGGTGGTTTATTCTGGTGATGATGAACGTTTCCAGCATGTTTATCGCTATGTCAGCAATGGCAGGTTTGATGCAAAAAACCGTCAGGCCAATCTGACCCTGCTGGATGACGGCGTATTGTCGGTCGCGAGGTTCGAGGCCGATGGCCGCCTGGTCTGGATGCCTCTGGTTTGGGGGGCGGGGCCACTGACACAGGAAAATGGGTTTGGCAGTCAGGCCGATGTGCTGATCGAAACCCGGCGCGCCGCTGAACTGTTGGGCGCCACAAAAATGGACCGCCCGGAAGACATTGAGACAAATCCGGTCAATGGCCGTGTCTATCTGGTGCTGACCAACAATGATAAACGCAAGGATGCGCAAACGGACGCCGCCAACCCGCGCGCGAACAACGCCTTTGGGCATATACTGGAACTGGCCCCGCCGGTTGTGCGAGGACAGACATCGGACCATGCGGCCGATGAATTTCGCTGGGATATTTTTCTGCTGGCGGGGGATCCGTCCGATGTGAATGCTGGCGCGCGCTATCATCCGCAAACCAGCAAGGATGGCTGGCTGACCACGCCTGACAATATCGCCTTTGACAGCCGTGGGCGCATGTGGATCGCCACCGATGGCGCCAACGACAACGGGTTTGCAGATGGAATCTGGGCCACCGACGTGGAAGGGCCAGGCAGGGCGCTGACCCGGCATTTTCTGGATGTGCCGCGTGGGGCGGAAATGTGCGGTCCGTGCTTTACCCCCGACGATGCGACACTGTTTGTCGCCGTGCAGCACCCGGGACAGGAAGCGGGTTCGACATTCGATGCGCCCTCAACCCGCTGGCCGGATTTTGATGACACCATGCCGCCGCGCCCGGCAGTTGTCGCTATCACCGCCAAAGGCAAAACCATCGTCGGATAATCCAGGCATCCATAGCGCCGGTCATTGACCCGCCCCTTTAGTGGCTGTAAGCAACGCAGCAACAAGGACCGGACAAAATGAACAGGCCGCCGCCGCACGATCACGCGCACCCGGACCCCGCATCCTCAAAAGACAGCGGTAATGAGCGGCGTGTCCTGCAGGCATTGCTGCTAACCGCAGGATTTATGGTAGTCGAGGCGGCGGGCGGCCTGTGGTCCGGCTCTCTGGCGTTGCTGGCGGATGCGGCGCATATGCTGACAGATGCAGCGGCGCTGGCGTTGGCGTGGCTGGCGTTCCGCGTGGCCAGACGTCCTGCCGATGCGCGCCGCTCCTATGGGTATCACCGGTTTCAGGTGCTGGCGGCTTTCATCAACAGCTTTGCGATGATTGCACTTGCGGGATGGATTGCGGTCGAGGCGGTTCTGCGCCTTGCGGACCCGGTACAGGTGCTGGCTGGGCCTATGATGATTATTGCGGTTGTTGGCCTTGCGGTTAACCTGGGCAGCTTTGCGCTGCTGCATTCGGGAGACCGGGAAAATTTGAATATGCGCGGCGCGGCGTTGCATGTAATGGGGGATATTCTGGGGTCGCTCGCCGCCATCATCGCGGCGGTCATTATCATATATACGGGATGGATGCCGGCGGATCCCATCCTGTCATTGCTTAGCGCGGGAATGATTCTGCGCGGCGCGGTGATCCTTGTGGGCCGTTCCGCGCACATTTTACTGGAAGGGACGCCCGAGGACTTTGACGGCGCTGCGTTGCGCCGCGGGTTGATGGATGCGCTGCCTGCGCTTGAAGATGTGCACCATATCCATGCCTGGTCCCTGGGGGACGGCAACACCCTTTTGACCCTGCACGCCACGACAAAACCTGAATCGGACCCGGAACTGCTGCTTGGGCGGATCAAGGCGGTGCTGTTGCAGCGCTTTGGCATTCGTCACGCCACCGTGCAGATCGAGACCCGCGCCTGCCCGGACCGCTAACGCGGCCCGGCAAACTTCGCGGATGCGCTGCGTGCGCTTATACGCTAGATTTTGTTCCAGATAACAACAATCCGAGGCGGGAAGCATGTCCAAACAGCCCAAATTCTCACCGGCTCCAACGCCGGAAACCCAGCATTACTGGGATGGAACCAAGCGCGGCGAATTGCTGATCCAGCAATGCGATGCCTGCGCCAGCTATTATTTTCCGCCCCGCCCGTTCTGCCCCAAATGCGCATCACGCAAAGTCAGCGTGAAAAAGTCCAGCGGCAAGGCCTTCCTGTATAGCTATGTCATCAGCCATCAGTTGCGCGCCGGTCAGGAGCCGTTCGCCATCGCGGTCGTCGAGTTGGAAGAAGGCCCGCGTATGATGACCAATATCATCGGCTGTCCCCAGACGCCTGAGGCGCTGCAGCTGGATATGGCCCTCGAAGTAACATTCGAAGAATGGGACGAGAACATCACGCTCCCCAAATTCAAACCTGCCAAATCATAAGAGGGAGCAAATAATATGAAAAGCAAATCAATCGCCATTGTCGGCGCGGCGGAAACCACCAAGCTGGGTGTTATTCCGGATATGTCGGAAATCATGCTGCATGCGGATGCAGCCCTGAACGCCCTGGCGGATGCCGGGCTGAAACCATCGGACATTGATGGGGTCGCAACGGCGGGCCTGTGGCCGACCGATCTTGCGTATTATCTGGGCATTACACCCACCTGGGCCGATGGCACTTTGGTGGGGGGGTGTTCGTTCATGCTGCATGTGCGCCATGCGGCGGCGGCCATCAATGAAGGGCTGTGCAATACAGTGCTGATCACCCATGGCGAAAGCGGCCGTTCGCGTATAGGCGCTGCGGGTTTTCCCGGTGGCGGGCGTCAATCCTTGCTGGCGCAGTTTGAGCAACCCTATGGAATCATGGGGCCGACCACGATGTTCACCATTCCCGCATTGCGGTATCTGAAAAAATACAATGTGCATCTGGACAAGCTGGCCAATGTCGCCGTGGTTCAACGCGAATGGGCGGCGAAAAATCCGCGTGCGACCAATCGCGAACTGATCACGCTGAAAGATGTGTATGAGTCGCGGATGATCGCCTGGCCGTTCACCAAGCTGATGTGCTGTCTGGTGACCGACGGCGGCGGGGCGTTGATCCTGACCACGGCGGAGCGCGCCAAAGATATGCCGCAAAAGCCGGTTTATATTGTGGGAACCGGCGAAAGCGTCGAAACTCCGCTGGTCAGTCAGATGGAAGATTTCACCACCTCGAAAGCCTTCCGTGTTTCGGGCAAAAAAGCGTTTGAAGAGGCCGGCATCACCCATGCGGATGTGGATCATCTGATGATCTATGATGCGTTTGCGCATCTGCCGATTTATGGGCTCGAAGATCTGGGCTTTTGCCAACGTGGCGAGGGCGGTGATTTTATCTGGGAACGCAATACCGCGCCGGGTGGTAAGCTGCCGGTCAACACCAATGGCGGCGGCCTCAGCTATATGCATTCGGGCATGTACGGCATGTACGCGTTGCAGGAAAGTGTGCGCCAGGTGCGCGGCACGGCGGCGGCGCAGGTGCCGAATGTCAAACTTTCCATAGCACACGGGGTTGGCGGCATGTTCGCCGCCAGTGGCACCATCATCATGAGTAATGAGGCTCCGTGACAGAAGAACAGCCGCCGCCGCAGGAAATAAGTTTCACAAGCGGCGGCGAGGTTTGCCGCGGCTGGCATTTCCTGCCGCAGAGCGACGCCATGACGAAATATAAGCGCGCTCCGTGCGTTGTCCTGGGGCATGGCTTTGGCGGCACCCGCGATGCGGGCCTGGTTCCCTATGCGCGGCGCTTCGCGGCGGAAGGGTTTCATGTCGTAATCTTCGACTACCGGCACTTCGGGGTCAGCGATGGCGAGCCGCGGCAATTGATTTCGATAGAAAAACAGTTGCAGGACTGGGCGGCTGCAGCGGCGTTTGCCCGCGATATGCAAGGCGTAGACCCTTCGCGCGTGGCGATATGGGGATCGTCATTTTCTGGCGGTCATGTTATCGAGACCGCCTTTTTGGATCGCCGGGTGGCGGCGGTGATTGCGCAATGTCCGGCCCTGGACGGGGTTTCACTCCTTAAAGCCTATTTGCGGTATGCCGGTATTATCTCGGGAATCAGACTTCTGTGCGCCGGCATTCGCGACAGAGTCCGGGGGCTACTAAGGTGGAAGCCAATAACGCTCCCGGTCATTGGGCAGCCGGGAAGTTTGGCTTTTCTTTCAAGTCCGGATTCTGAACCAGGATACTGGGCTATTGCGCCCGCCGGTTGGCGTAATGAGATACTGGCGCGTATTGCGCTGGAATTTCCATTCTACCGGCCGATCCGGCATATATACGAGCTCACCTGTCCTCAGTTGCAACAGCATTGCCTGCGCGATGTTATTGCCCCGCCGCCGCGCCTTGATCTAAGCAGGCAGCCGCGCGGACGCAAAACTATTGTCGTTAAAACCTATGATTGCGGACATTTCGATCTGTATCAGGGCGAATGGTTCGAAAAATCCCTGGCCGACCAGATCGCGTTTCTGAAAACCGTATTCTCCTGAAATTATAGTTCCCGAAATATCTGGTTTTTGATCTGGATCAAATATTGCCGCCGCCAGCCGCGCTACCGTCCGGTCTCGAATTTGGCAGACGAAGGACGGGTGATATGATCAGTGGTGAGTTGTTGTTTTCAATATTGGCGATCGCAGGGGTTTCAATATACTGCGCAGTCATGCTGTGGCTGACATTTACATATCATGACAAGCAAAAATTACTGCCGCATGATTGAAGAAGTGCGGGCTGTTCGCGCGGCTATTTCTTTTCGACGGTTTCAACCGGGTAGCCCGCAGTTTTCCATTCACCAAAACCGCCGCGCATATGCGCTACGGGGCGAAGCCCCATGTCGTGCGCCGCGCGTCCGGCCAGCGCCGACCGTAAACCCCCAGCGCAGAAGATGATGAATTTCTTGCCCGACTGAAACCGTTCCTTGGCGTAGGGGCTGTCGGGGTCTATCCAGAATTCCAGCATGCCGCGTGGCACATGCCAGGCGCCCGGGATTGCGCCGTCACGCCACAATTCGCGTACGTCGCGAATGTCGACCAGTTCTACATTCGGATCGTCCTTGGCTTTCATCACTTCGGCCACGGTCATTGTTTCGATGACCTCTTCGGCTTCTGCGCAGAGCTGTTTGACACCTTTTGTGACCATGACTGTTAACCCCAGATGACTGAGTGGTAGGTGGGCCATTTTACACATTACGCGGTAGAAATCTATTATTTACGGGATCTGGATTGATGCATAGGGTGCTGGCGCGGGATCGCACTGGAGAAGTCGAATGAGACAAGTTGCAAAAATTGCCGGGATTAACCTGTTGGTCATAGTAATAATATTGCTTATGGGTGAAGGGATCGCGCGCTATTCGGTTCGCTACAATCCATCTTATTATACCAGCGTCAACGCTACCGATGCGGTAATTGAGTATCCCTATGGGATTATCAAGCGCAATTCGCAGGGGCACCCCGACGACGAGTTCGATCTAGCTGATCCGCGGCCGCGTATCGCCTATGTTGGCGATTCGGTCACCATGGGTGTCGGCGCCGGGCACGGCTATCGATTTTCCGACATTCTGGAACAACGTTTTCCACAATATCAGCACATGACGCTGGCAAGCATCGGAGACAGTTTCGACAGTAAGAAATATATGGACGGGCGTGTGGCCGTCGCGAAAGAGCTGGGTACGTCCCAATTTATTTATTTTTATAATTTGAACGACACCTTGCCAACAGTTACCGCAGGCGCTGGCGACCCGGCAATGGTGCGAGGGTCACCATTGGCGCGGACCATCAATTTTGTAAAAATGCGGACCGAGTTTCTCCGTAACAAAAGCTATTTGTTTAATTGGGTGCGGTTCAAGGGGCGTAATGCGCTCGCCCGATTTGGCGTTGGATATCGCGGCGAGCCAAGTTATGAATTATTTCCAGAGCAGAACGCCGCTGTGTTGGATGACGTGGCGGAGCGAATAAACTATCTTGCCGCGAAGCTGGAAAAGGAAGGTATCGCCTTTACACTGGTGCTGTTGCCCTACGAGATGCAAATTTCAAAGGACGCGGCGGATACATACTCCAGGCTTGGCATAAAATGGGACGACGGGTTTATCGCTGGCAAAACCCAGGACGAAATCAGGGCGCGGCTGGATCCGGGTATTATCGTGTTCGATGCGCGCGACGCTTTCGTCCAGGCCCCGCAAGATCGTTTGAATATCAAAACCGGCCAATATTTTGTCTATAACAAGGGCGATTCGCTGGATTGGAACCATCCAAACCGGGAAGGACACGCGCTGATCGCCAATTTTCTGCAGCGCGAGGAGCTGTTTCGCCAACTGCAATGAGAGCGGTTACTGCTTGTTTCAATTAGCCGGATTATGCGTTAAACACCGCGCATGACATCCATATCCAGTGCTGACAGGCCCCCGCCCCAGCCGATTTCCAGGAATCTTAAAGGCATGTTGCTGATGCTCCTTTCAGGAGTGGCGGTAGCATGTATGTCGGGGGTGATCGTGCATCTGGTCAAGACCCAGCATCCGTTTGAGGTGGCGTTTTTCCGCAATATATTGGGGTTGATTTTGTTGCTGCCGCTGCTGGCTGGCAAGGGGGGTATGGCGCATTTGCGTACGGGCCGGCTGGGGCCGCTGGTGTGGCGCGGGATGCTAAGCGCCATTTCCATGATGTGCTATTTTTATGGCGTAGGGCTTATCCCGCTGGCCGAGGTAACCGCGCTGTCGTTTGTGGGGCCGCTATTTGCAACGGTTATCGCCGTGCTTGTGCTGGGGGAACGCATTCGCCTGCGGCGCACTGTGGCTCTGGTTGTGGGTTTTTCCGGCGCATTGATTATTCTGCGTCCCGGGTTCCATGAGATCGGCCTGGGTACACTGCTGATCTTTGGGTCAGCGGCGTCATGGTCAATCTCAATGATCATCATCAAAGTACTGACCAAGACAGAATCCGCCTTGACGCAAAGTATTTATACTCTGGTCATGCTGACCCCGATTACCGGCCTTGCGGCCTTGCCGTATTGGCAAACGCCCAATCTGGAGGAATTTGGCTGGATGATCGTGATGGCGGCATTGGGAACCGGCGCACAACTGGCTTTTACCGAAGCCTTCAAACTGTCAGATTTGACCGCATTGTTGCCGCTTGATTTCACCAAGCTGATCTGGGCCGCCATGGTGGGGTATCTGTTTTTCGCCCAGACACCGGACATCTGGGTGTTTATCGGGGGCGCGGTGATTTTCGCCTCGACGACCTATATTGCGTTGCGTGAAGCGCAG
>JAUSQH010000097.1 GCA_030652895.1 Alphaproteobacteria bacterium | reverse complement strand
ACCGCTGGTGCAGGGCGCGGGCGGTATGAAATTTCATACACCCGAAGTGCTGCGTGAGCTTCGTAGACTGTGCGACCGGCATGGGCTGCTGCTGATCCTGGATGAAATCATGACCGGCTTTGGCCGCACAGGATCGATGTTCGCCTGCTCACAGGCGGACGTCACGCCTGACATCATGACCCTGTCAAAGGCCCTAACCGGTGGCGCGGTGGCGCTCGCGGCAACGCTCGCAAACGAGGACGTGTATCAGGCTTTTCTGGGTGACGAAGATGCCAAAGCGCTGATGCACGGGCCAACTTTCATGGGCAATGCGCTGGCCTGCGCGGCGGCGAACGCCTCGCTCGACCTGTTCGAAACGGAGCCGCGACTGGCGCAGGTGGCCGGGATTGAGGCGCATCTGCGCGACGCGCTGGCCCCATGCGCGAAACTTCGCGGTGTGCACGAAGTGCGGGTAAAGGGCGCCATTGGCGTGGTGCAGTTGCAGGGCATGGACAAGCAGGCGCGCGCCTGGTTCAAGCGCCGCTTTATCGAGGAAGGCGTTTGGCTGCGCCCGTTCGGCGATATTGTCTATACGACGCCGCCCTTCACTATTTCGCCCGATGAACTTTCGCAATTGACCCGGACGATGGTGAAAATTATCGGCGAGTGGGCGGCGCAGCGCTAGAATGAACAGCCTGGAAAAATTTGCAACCGCAAAACTGGCAGAACTGGAAGCACAGAATTTGCGCCGCTGGCTGGCGGAAACTGACCGTACGGATGGCGCCATAGCCATACGCAATGGGCAGCGGCTGATTTCTTTTTGTTGCAACGATTATCTGAATCTCAGCCAGCATCCGGAAGTCAAGCAGGCCGCGATTGCGGCGACGGGACGCTTTGGGGCGGGTGCTGGCGCATCACGGCTGGTTTCGGGAAATCATTCGCTGTATCGCGAACTGGAAACCGCGCTCGCGCGGCTGAAGGGAACAGAAGACGCCTGCGTATTCGGTAGCGGCTATCTGGCCAATCTCGGCATTATACCGGCCCTTGCCGGTCCCGGTGATCTGATCGTGGCCGATGCGCTAAGCCATGCCTGCCTGATGGCGGGCGGGAAACTCAGCGGCGCTGAAACTCTGGTATTCAGGCACAATGATTTGGACCACGCCGCGGAACTGCTCCGTACACACCGCAGTCAATACCGGCATTGTCTAATCCTCACAGACGGCGTGTTCAGCATGGATGGCGATCTGGCCCCCGTGATGGCGCTGGCGCAAGTAGCGCGCGATTTTGAAGCCTGGCTGATGACCGATGACGCCCACGGCATCGGGGTTCTGGCGGAGGGACGGGGCAGCAGTTTCGTGGACGGCAAAAAAGCGGATGTGCCACTGCAAATGGGAACCCTGTCCAAGGCGGTGGGGACTTATGGCGGGTATCTGTGCGCGTCGCGCGCGGTCGTCGATCTGATCCGCACCCGCGCGCGCACGCTGATTTATTCCACCGGTCTGCCCCCGGGTGTGGTGGCGTCGGCCATCGCGTCGCTCGCGATCATTTTGCGCGAACCTGAACTGCGCGCCGCGCCGCTGCAAAAAGCGCGACGCTTTACCCGCGCCATGAACCTGCCGGACGCGCAAAGCCCTATCGTACCGCTGATTGTTGGCGATGCCGCGCGCGCGCTTGCATTATCGGCCATGCTGGAAAAAAAGGGGTTTCTGGTTACCGCCATCCGCCCGCCCACGGTGCCCCAAGGAACGGCGCGCCTGCGCTTTACCTTTACCGCGGCCCATCGGGACGCGGACATTGACCGGCTGGCGGCGCTGCTGCGTGACGCGGAGTTGACATGAAAAGTCTTTTTATCACGGCCTCAGGAACCGAAGTCGGCAAGACCTTTGTTACAAGCCTGTTGATCCGGCAATTACGGGCGAAAGGCTATGGTGTTTGCGCTCTCAAACCACTGGTGACGGGCTTTACGAACAAAACCGCCGATGACAGCGATACACGGCATCTGCTGGATGCACTGGGCCAGGCCATGAGTGCTGAAAATATTGAGTCTGTTTCGCCCTGGCGGTTTGCAGCCCCATTGGCGCCAAACATGGCGGCGGTGCGTGAACAACGGTCAATTGACCTGGCAGAACTGGTTGCCTTTTGTAATGCGGCGCGGGGTGGCGCAGAAAATTATCTGCTGATCGAAGGCGTGGGGGGTGTGCTGGTGCCACTAAGCGCCCGGCACACGGTGCGTGACTGGATCATGGAGCTAAATATGCCAGCGCTGCTGGTCACTGGCAGCTATCTGGGCAGCATCAGCCATACCCTTAGCGCGCTCGAGGCGCTGCAAACCAAAGGCGTTCCCGTCGCCGGAATGGTGGTCAGCGAAAGCCCCGCATCGTCCGTGCCGCTTGCAGAGACCGTGGAAACGCTCGCGTGTTTTTCAAGTGGCATTAGCGTGCAGGGCTTGCTACGTGATGCGGACATTGGAAATGCTCCCGATCTTACGTATCTGCTAAATGAAGCCTTTTAGGGGACACGCGCTATGCCGCCGCAAGTGATATTGTTTGATATGGATGATCCGCTGATTTCATCCTTTACGGGTCATCCGCGCGATGTCTGGCGGCCCACCCTGGAGGAGTATCACGCCGAGATGGGCTATTCCGGGCTCGATTCTACTGC
>JAUSQH010000380.1 GCA_030652895.1 Alphaproteobacteria bacterium | reverse complement strand
CATTTTCTCGAAATGCGGCGCCAGCCATCGCTCATCGGTAGAGTAACGTGAGATACCACCGCCAAGATGATCGAAAATTCCCCCTTGGCAGATATTTTGCAGTGTGGCGTCCAACGCCTTCAGTTGGCTGGCGTCACCGCTACGCAGATAGCCGCGCCAGATCATCTCAAAAATGGACGCCTGCGGGAATTTGGGCGCGCCTTTCAGGCCGCCATGGGAGGGGTCGATCTGCCGGACAACACCCCGGACTGCCTGATCAAGTATATCAAAACTAAGTGTCCCATCAGTAGCGGTTTGGCTCATTTGTTCAAGCGCCTGTTTCAGCGCGTCCCTGTTATTGGCAATTTTTCCCGGCTCGGACATGTAGACTTGATGGACTTCGCGCAAGATTTCCCGGAATGAGGGGCGTCCATGGGCGGCGGTCGGGGGAAAGTAGGTTCCACCCCAGAACGGCTCTCCGTCAGACGTCAGGAACATGGTCAGCGGCCAGCCGCCTGGTTGTCCCAGCAGCGCCAGAGAATGCATATAAATAGCGTCTATGTCCGGGCGCTCTTCGCGATCGACCTTGATATTGACGAACAGCTCGTTCATAAGCTCGGCGACTTCAGGGTCCTCGAAGCTTTCATGGGCCATAACATGGCACCAGTGACAGGCGGCATAGCCAATTGATAGCAGTACCGGCTTGCCATATTTTCGGGCGGCCTGAAACGCATCGGGACCCCAGCCATACCAGTGTACCGGATTGTCTTTGTGTTGCAGCAAATACGGACTTGTTTCCCGGTCCAGCATATTTCGAGACATGGCGCCGCCCTTCGGAGTCTATTATAAGGTATGGCGGCAACATAACTGTGCTGGAGAATTCCAGCAAGCGAGGAGCGTATGAAAATCACATTTAATATTGACTGCACCCCGCAAGAAGCGCGCAGTTTTTTCGGATTGCCCGACGTGGCTCCGATGCAGGCCCGCATGTTGAAGGAGATGGAGGCGCAGATGCGTAAAAATCTGGGTGCTGCGGATATGGAAAACCTGTTCAAAGGATTTTTGACTGGTGCCGGGAGTGGCGTTGAGCGCTGGCAGGAAATGCTTCGCAATATGATGAAACCGGGCGGGCATTCCGATTGATTGTCGGGTAAAGACATGGCGGCGCATGAGGATACGATCTTTGCGATGGCGACCGCTCCTGGACGAGCCGGAGTGGCGGTATTGAGGCTTTCCGGACCACGGTCAGGTTCTATAGCTGAATTACTGGCCGGACCACTGCCCGCGGCGCGTAAGGCGGCATTTCGCACTTTTAGGGATGAATTTGGAAATTCGATAGACCAGGGGTTATTATTATGGTTTCCTGCTCCTAATAGTTTTACAGGGGAGGCCGTAGTAGAGCTTCACTTGCATGGTGGACACGCAATAGTTGAGTGTATGCTTCGGATTTTAGCGCGTTTGCCGGGGACCAGGGCGGCGCAGGCGGGAGAGTTTTCCCGGCGCGCGTTTGAGAACGGCAAGCTCGACCTGACCGCGGTTGAGGGGCTAGCGGATTTGGTGGCCGCAGAGACAGAGGCGCAACGTCGCCAGGCTTTGCGCCAGATGGAAGGGCGATTGGGGGCTCTATATGAGGAGTGGCGCGTGCGGTTATTACAGTCACAGGCGTACCTGGAGGCGGACATTGATTTCACAGATGAAGAGCTGCCCGACGGGTTGTATAGCACCGTATTTATTTCGTTAACGGAGCTATGTACGGAAATCCGGACGCATCTGGCGGATAATCAACGTGGAGAAATTTTACGGCGTGGGTACCGGATCGCGATCCTGGGCGCGCCAAATGTGGGAAAATCGAGTCTTCTCAATATGTTAGCTAAACGCGAAGCGGCCATAGTAACTCCCGTTGCTGGCACGACACGCGATGTGATAGAGGTAAATCTGGATTTGGGGGGCTATCCAGTCAGCTTGGTCGATACTGCCGGGCTGCGCAGGACGGAAGACGTAATAGAGGCCGAAGGTATTCGCAGGGCTAAATCAATAGCCGGTACTGCAGATCTTAGACTTTTGGTGTTCGATGCGGGAACCTGGCCGGATCTGAATATAGACACGCTGGAATGGCGCGATCAAACGGCGCTGTGCGTAATCAACAAGATTGACTTGCATCCTGGAATATCAAAGCCCACAGATGACCATATACATATTTCTGTATTAAACGGAACGGGCGTTGATGAATTGTTGCAGCGCATTCAAAATGTGGTGGCGGCGCGCCTAGGGGGAGGAGAGACACCAGGCTTGACCCGAGAGCGGCACCGTCGGGATTTGCTCCTATGTCTTGAATGCCTCGAGCGAGCATTGGGTCAAACCCCGCAAGAGGTGGAGCTGATTGCTGAAGATGTACGTCTCGCGGCGCGGTCGCTGGGAAGGATTACCGGACGGACGGATGTTGAAGATATGCTGG
>JAUSQH010000369.1 GCA_030652895.1 Alphaproteobacteria bacterium | reverse complement strand
GGCGCTATTTCTTTTTGCGCACTTCCCGGCCCAACGTTGTTTCATAGACCCGCATCAGAGCCGTGGCGTCATCACCGCCAAAGCCCATGCCGCGCGCCATGCGCATCAGGTTATGGGTCTGGGCGCCCAATGCTAGCGGTACGCCCAGCTCGTCGCCGAGTTCCAGCGCCAGATGCAAATCCTTATACGCCAGATCGATGGTGAAGGTGGGCGACCAGTCGCCGTTCAACGTTTTGTGCGCAACACCGCGATAGGCCATCGAGTTGCCGGAACTGTTTCGGATCACCTCGTTCAGGGCCTCCGGATCAATGCCCGCCGCCGCACCCAGCATCAGCCCCTCGGCCGCCGCCGCCATATTGCTGAAGGCCAGCATATTGTTGACAATCTTGGCGATCGCGCCACTGCCGAGGGCCCCCAGATGCGAAATATTCTGCCCGAAGCTTTCAAAGACCGGCATGCAGCGGTCATAAGCCGCTTTGTCACCACCAACCATAATGGCAATGGTTTTCTTTTCCGCGCCGATCGCCCCGCCCGACACCGGCGCATCCAGGGTAACCACACCCTTGGGCGCCAGCACGCCCGCAATCTTGCGGATCATCGTCGGCGAATTTGTGGACAAATCGATATAGACCGAACCCTGACGAATGCCTTCGATTATGCCGTCAGGGCCCAGCGCCACCGCCTCGACATCCTTTGGCATAGGCAGCGAGGTCATTACCACATCGACCAGGGACGCCAGCTCCTTTGGGGACGCCGCCGCTTTCGCACCCAGATCGGTACAGGTTTTGACCGCCGCCGGGTTCAGGTCAAACACGGTAACGTCATGGCCGCCCTTGATGATGTTGCGGCACATGGGACCGCCCATATTGCCGATACCGATAAAGCCAACTTTCATGATGTTATTCCCTTGCTGAAACGCTCTGTAAACGGAGTTGTTTAGATATGTTTTTTGTTCAAACCAAATTATCTGTGCTTGTCTGCCACCCCAACCCAACCCCATCAAGGGGCGGGCTTTTACCTCAGAGCCTCAACGCGCTCTTCCCGTCCCCCTTGTGGGGAGGGGAAGAGGGTAGGGGTCAGAAGACAAAATCAGGTGTCGACGCATCCTAACCCGGCAGCAACCCCGACTGTTTGACACCTTTCAGCGACTTGCAGTTCGCGGCCCAGTCATAGGCGTCCACAAGGCGTTTGCAGCGGGTTTCAATCAGATGCTTCAGGCCCGGATCGGTGAAGATATAAAGCTGATCCGCCTGCATGGCTTCCAGAACCAGATCACCGACAATATCGGGATTAAGGCCCTGAGCCAGCATTTCTGCCGTCCGGTCCCGGGCGTTAGGCGCGACGGCCCCGCCATATTCTTCGGGCCGGTTGCGCGCGGAATTACCGATATTGGTGGCGACCACGCCGGGGCACAGTACGGACGCCCCGATATTATCCTTGCGGTGGTCGGCCGCGAACGTTTCCATCATGCCGACAACGGCGAATTTCGTCGCATTGTATGGGCCTGCGCCACGCAGACCAACCATGCCCGCCATCGAGGCGGTGCTGATCACATGACCGCCTTCGCCGTGGGACAGGATCAGCGGCACGAACGCCTGCAAGCCGTACACCACGCCCCACAGATTGACATCCACCACCCAGTTCCAGTTGCGGATGCTGCAGGTTTCACTGTATCCACCAACCGCCACACCGGCATTGTTGCTGATCACATGCACCTTGCCGAAGGTTTCCACCGTTTTCTTGGCGGCATTCTGAACCGATTCCAGCTTGGTCACATCGACCTGCACGCAGGCGGCCTCCAGGCCTTTGGCTTTCAGTTCATCCACAGCCTTTTGCGCCGGTCCCGCCTCAATATCACCGATCATCACTTTCATGCCCGCAGCTGCAAATGACCGGGCCATGCCCAGGCCCATACCGCTGCCGCCGCCGGTGATGAAGGCTACTTTTCCTTTTACGTCTTTCATGCTGTTTACGCCATCTGCTGGTGCAGACGCCTCCCTTGTCTGAAGTGATGCGGGGCATTGACTGCCCCGCTTTATTGTGAAGTTTCAGATTATTTCGTCAGCAGACCGCCCGGCAATGGCCCCGCCTGTTTTTCGCCTTGCAGCGCCTTGCAGTCCGCGGCCCAGTCATAGCCCTGCAGGATGCGCTTGGTGCGGGTTTCGACAATGTGCCGCAGGCTCGGATCGGTGAAAATATAGAACTGGTCTTCCTGAATGGCTTCGAGCACCTGGCGGCCGACCGCGTCGGGGTTAAGCCCCTTGGCCAGTTCAGCAGCGGAGATGCCCTTGTCGCTGGGCTTTGACGCGCCGCCATATTCTTCCTGCCGGTTGCGGGTGGAGGTCGCAATATTGGTGGCGACCAGGCCCGGACACAGCACCGACGCGCTCAGATTATCCTTGCGGTGTTCCGCCGCAAAGGTCTCCATGATGCCCACAACCGCGAATTTGGTGGCGTTATAGGGGCCCGCGCCACGCAAACCGGCCATGCCCGCCATCGAGGCGGTGCTCATCACATGACCGCCTTCGCCGTGCGACAGGATCAGCGGCACAAAGGCCTGCAGCCCATGCACAACGCCCCACAGATTGACGTCCACCACCCAATGCCAGTTGCGCATATCACAGGTTTCGCTATGACCAAACACGCCAATACCCGCATTGTTGCAAAGGACGTGCACCTTACCAAAACGCTCAACCGTCTTCTTGGCGGCGGCCTGTACAGCGTCCAGCTTGGTGACGTCGACCTGGACCCAGTCCGCTTCATAGCCTTTGCCGGTGAGTTCAGCCGCCGCGCGCTTGGCGGGCTCCGCCTCGATATCGGCGACCATGACCTTCATACCCGCTTCGGCGAAAGCGCGGGCCATGCCAAGGCCCATGCCGCTGGCGCCACCGGTGATGAAGGCCACTTTTCCTTTTACGTCTTTCATGATGATTGCGCCGCCTGCTGTTACAGACGCCTCCCTGTGCTGAGTTTAGCGGGGCTTTAGCGCCCCGCAATTATTGTGTAGCGACAGCTTTGCCTAACCGCAGATGCTGGTCAAGCCACTTGCTATTCCGACATCATGTTGGACGGCAGCGCGCCGGACTGTTTTTGTCCCGACAACGCCTTGCACTTGTCGGCCCAGTCATAGCCCGCCATCAGGCGCTTGTGCCGCGATTCGATCAGGCGGCGCATGCTCGGGTCTGTGAAAATATAGGGCTGATTATCGATAATTGCTTCCAGCACCTGCTTTCCGACCACGTCGGGATGCAGACCGGCCGCCAGCACATCGGCTATTTTTTCTTTCGAGCTTGGGGGCGCCGCGCCGCCATATTCGTCCTGCCGGTTACGCGTCGAGGTGGAAATATTGGTGGCCACCGCGCCCGGACACAGCACCGAAATACCCAGATTGCTTTTGCGATTTTCCGCCATCATGGTTTCCATGATGCCAACCACCGCAAATTTGGTGGCGTTGTACGGCCCCGCGCCGCTTAATCCGACCATGCCCGCCATCGATGACGTGCTGACCACATGACCGCCTTCACCGTGTGAGAGGATCAGCGGCACAAATGCCTGTAACCCATAGACGACACCCCACAGGTTTACGTCCACGACCCATTGCCAGTTTTTGATATTGGCCTTTTCGCTTTTTCCGAATACTCCGATGCCCGCATTGTTACTCAGCACATGCACTTTGCCGAAGGTATCCACTGTTTTTTTCGCCGCCGCATGCACATCCGCCATCTTGGTGACGTCCAGCTGCACACAGGCCGCGTCATAGCCTTTGGCCTTCAGCGCATCGGTTTCGCGTTGCAAAGGCGCGGCTTCGATATCGGCCAGCATCACCTTCATGCCCGCCTCGGCAAAGGCCCGCGCCATGCCCAGGCCCATGCCGCTGGCAGCACCCGTGACGAACGCCACTTTTCCTTTAACGTCTTTCATGTTCATTTCTCCCGCTAACTACTTTGTATACAGAGTAGTGTGTTTATTGATTCAGCTCCGCTGCAAGCTACCCTGCTTGGCGCCCGCAAGAGAGTCGCAGGTATCGGCCCAGTCATAGCCCGACAGGATTTTGCGAAAACGCGATTCAACCATCCTGCGCATATTGGGATCCGTAAAAATATAGGGCTGGTTTTTCAGAATGGCTTCCAGCACCTGCTTGCCCACCACATCGGGATGCAGACCCTGGGCCAGCGCCTCGTTCGAAATATCCAGATCGCTGGGAATAGCGGAGCCGCCATATTCCTGCTGCCGGTTGCGCGTCGAACTGCCAATATTGGTGGCAACCGCGCCCGGGCACAGCACCGAGACGCCAATATTGGTGTTACGGTTTTCCGCCATCATGGTTTCCATCATACCGACCACCGCAAATTTCGCCGCATTATAGGGACCAAGATTGCGCACCCCATACATGCCTGCCATCGAGGCGGTGCTCATCACATGGCCCTCTTCACCGTGCGATTTTATCAGCGGCATAAAGGCCTGCAAACCATAGACTACGCCCCACAGATTCACGTCCATGCACCAGCGCCAGTTGCGCATGTCGCAGGTTTCGGATTTACCGCCCACGCCGACGCCTGCATTGTTGCACAGCACATGCACCTTGCCGAAGGTTTCGATGGTTTTCTTGGCGGCGTTGTGCAGCGCGTCTTCCTTGGTCACGTCCACCTGTACGCCGGCCACGTCATAGCCTTTGCTTTTCAGATCCTTGACCTCCGCCTGCAGCGTCTTGTCCTCAATGTCGCTGAGCATCACCTTCATGCCCGCAGCGCCAAATGCGCGCGCCATGCCAAGGCCCATGCCGCTGGCGGCACCCGTAATAAAAGCAACTTTTCCTTTAACGTCTTTCATGGTTTTCCCTCCGGTTATTATTGTTGATTATCCCACTTTCGCCGCATGCCCGCCATCGATAGGCAGCACCGCGCCGGTGACGAAATTGGCCTCGTCCGACGCCAGATACAGCGCCCCATAAGCCACATCCCAGCCGGTGCCCATCTTGCCGCGCAGCGGCACGATGCGGTCGCGCATGGTGCGCACTTCGTCGCGTGAAATACCGCGCGCCTTGACATTGCCTTCGATCGCCATCGGCGTATCCATCAGCCCCGGCATGATCACATTGCAGCGTACGCCATGCTTGGCATTGGTCATGGCGATGGATTGGGTGAGCTTGTTCACCCCCGCCTTGGAAATTTCATAGGCCGTGATGCCGCCGCTCGAAACCGCAGCGGCGGATGAAATATTGACGATGGATCCCGATTTCTGCTCGCGCATCACCGGGATCACATGTTTGCAGGTCAGCCACATCGCCTTGAGATTAACCAGCATGATCTGGTCATACGCGTCCTCGGTCAGCCGGTGCGGCTGCGCATCGCCAGAGCCGATGCCGACATTATTATGCAGAATGTCGATGCGGCCCATTTTATCGCGCGCCGCCTGCACCAGCGCAATATTGGCCGGCTCGCTGGTGATGTCGGCCTCATGGGCGAAGGCGCTGCCGCCTTCGTGCACAATCATGTCGACCGTATCCTGCGCGGATTGCAGGCGCTTGTCCACGCACATCACCTGCGCGCCTTCGCGCGCAAATAATATCGCGGTGGCGCGGCCATTGCCGATGGTCTCGCCCGGCGTTTGCCCGGCGCCGATTACAATCGCTTTCTTGCCCTGCAGACGCATGGCTAGAAACCCTTCACGCCTTCATCCAGTTGCACACCGAAAGAATTCAGCGCCATGGACACCAGATTATACTGGCCGACCGTGAACACCACATCCATCAATTGGTGGGTGCTATAGGTCTTGGCCAACCCGTTCCAGACCGCATCCGAGATGCAGGCATCCTTGTGCAGATCATCCGTGGCGCGGATCAGCAGCGCGTCATGCGCGTTCCAGCCCGGGGCGTCGGCGCCCAGTTTGATACGCGCAATTTCCTCATCGCTCAGCCCAACCATACGGCCGAACACCACATGCTGGCCCCATTCATATTCGGCCTGGCACAGCCAGCCGATACGCAGGATCAGAATTTCGCGTTCGCGCGGCGGCAGAGTATTGGTTTCACCCATGATGTGATTAGCCCAGACACCAAATTTCTTGTTGGCCTCCGGATGCCGTGACAGGGTACCGAGCACATTATACACATGCATCTTTGCGCCAAATTCGGTGCTGCCACCCTTGAGACGGCCCAGCGTCTTGGCCTGTTCCGGCGTCCATTCGCTTTCGTCCAGCGGCTTGATGCGTGGTTTTGACAGTTTCATGCTTTTCCCTCCCGACTTTTTATTTCTTATAAGGGATCAGTCTGCCCTATCTGCGGGGCGGGGAAAAGCATTTTTGTACCTGCGCCGTCAGAACCCCTTAAGGCCTTCGTCCAGTTGCACGCCGAATGAATTCAGCGCCATGGACACCAGATTATACTGGCCCACCGCGAACACCACATCCATGAGCTGCTGCGTATTATACTTCTTCGCCAGCCCGTTCCAGGTGGCGTCGGAAATGCAGGCGTCCTTGTGCAGCTCATCGGTGGCGCGCAGCAGCAGCGCATCATGCTCGCTCCAGCCCGGCGCATCCGGCCCTATTTTGATGCGGGCGATTTCCTCGTCGCTCAGGCCGCACGCCTTGCCGATGACCGCGTGCTGCGCCCATTCATATTCCGCCTGGCACAGCCAGCCAATGCGCAGGATCAGAATTTCACGTTCGCGCGGTGAAATGGTCGAACTGTCACCCATGACATGAAACGCCCAGACATTGAATTTCTTGGCCGCTTCCCAATGATTGCCCAGCGTGCCCATGACGTTGAACACCACCGACGTGCTGATTCCGGACTTGCCCTTCTTGGCGGCTTCGTAGAGCGGCTTTTGCTCCTCGTTCCACTGACTTTCGGGCAGCGGCTGAATGCGGGGTTTCGACAGTTTCATGATGATTCCTCCCTGTGGATTATTGATTATTGAGGATCATTTTGCCCGAAACCGCCCCTGTGCACAAAGGGTAATCGGGACGTGGATTAAGGAGTATTGGCAATCGCGTCTCTTCGTCGTCAGTGCCCGATTTATTCGGGCGATCCAAGGCCATCAACCTGACCATACGGCTTGCTCTGAACGCCTTACCCTATGATCACTTGCCTTTTTTATGAATGTTATTACATTGGTGATAACCTGCTGGGAGAGCTGTTATGATCGAACTCAAGGTCCGCAAATTCGGCAATTCGCTGGGCGTCGTGCTACCGAAAGAAGTTATTAACCGGCTGCGCACCAAAGATGGCGAACCGTTGTTCCTAGTCGAAGCGCCGGATGGAACCTATCGTCTGACGCCCTACGATCCGTCATTTGAAGAAAAGATGGCCAAGGCCGACGATATTATTAGCCGCTATCGCAACACACTGCACACGCTTGCCAAGTGAGCAAGCCGGTCTGGATTGACGCGCAGGACGCTCTGGCCTTGCACGAACGTTTGATCGCGCTATTTGGCGGCCCCGCAGGATTACGCGACGGGGCTTTGCTGCACTCCGCTTTGGCGCGTCCGCAGCAGATTTTTGCCTACGCCCATGCGGCTGATCTTGTCGACATGGCGGCCGCCTTAATCGTGGGGATCGTGCGCAACCACCCCTTTATCGATGGCAATAAACGCACCGGTTTTTTACTGGGCATTCTGTTTCTGGAACTGAACGGTCTGCGCTTTGCCGCCAGAGAAGAAGACGCCGCAAACGCAATTATTAATCTGGCGTCCGGAACTTTGGATGAGGCAGGATTGACTGCGTTCTTACGGGAGAATGTGCAGACGGAATAATGCCGGAAAACGAGAAACGCCCTACCCCTCGGCTTTGTCCGCACCTGCTCCCGCAAACAGATCCTTTATCCGGGCAAAAAAGCTGCTGGATTCAGGCGAGGTTTTTTCGCTGCCGCCTTCGGCGAATTCGCGCAGCAGTTCTTTTTGCCGCTTGGTCAGGTTCATGGGCGTTTCGACCATGGTTTCGATGAACAGATCGCCGAAGCCGGAACCGCGCAGCGGCGGCATGCCCTTGCCGCGCAGGCG
>JAUSQH010000089.1 GCA_030652895.1 Alphaproteobacteria bacterium | reverse complement strand
GAGACCAGGCCGATGCGTTCGGCTTCTTCGCCGTCAAGCGATTCACAGGTCAGCAGGTAATATTTCGCCTTGGCCATGCCGCACAGCAGCGGCCAGATTATCGCCGCATGGTCACCACCCGCGACACCTAGACGCGTGTGACCATCCACGATCTTGGCTTTTTTTGTGGTGATGGAAATGTCCGACAGCAGCGCGGCAACCAGTCCCGCACCAACCGCAGGTCCGGTGATGGCGGAAACAATCGGCTTGTTGCAATTGATGATATTGTACACCAGATCGCGGGCCTCTTTCCACACGGTCAACAGGGCTTTGTGATCATCGATAATTTCTTCAATCATCTCAAAATCGCCGCCCGCGGAAAACGCCTTGCCTTCGCCGGTAAGGATCACCGCATTGATGCGCGGGTCGCTGTCTATTTCCGGCCAGATATAGGTGATTTCACGATGCCCGATCTTGTCCAGCGCGTTCAGGCGCTCGGGCCGTGAAATGGTGATGCGCAGCACACGCTCGGCCGGCCAGTCGAATTTCAGGCGCTGGTATTTTTTTTCGTCTAACGGCATCTGAGGCTCCCTTGAGTCCGGTTAAAGTTTATTCAGAAATTGCATGACCGCATCAGTGAATACGTCGTTCTTGTCGCCCGCCACCATATGCCCGGCGCCGGTGACATCGACAAATTCCATATGCGGCATCACGGCCAGAAATGCCTGGGCGCTTTCCATTGTCACCAGATCGCTGGCCTGACCGCGCACCAGCAGGGCGGGGCAGGTTATTTTACGCGCGGCATCCTCCAGACGCTCTGGGCGGCGCGGGTCACGCGGGCCGTTCGGGCCAGAAAAGAATTTGGGATCCCAATGCCAGTAATAACGGCCGTTTTCGCGCAGCCGGAGGTTTTTGGCGAGGCCGGAGGTGTCCTTTGGCTTGGGCCGGTGCGGCAGATATTGGGCAATGGATTCAGCCGCCTCCTCCAGGCTGGCGAAGCCTTCTTTCATATTGGCGCTCATGAAGTTGCGGATGTTCGCAACCCCGGCCTCTGCGACGCGGGGGCTGATATCAACGAAAATGACAGCCGAAAAGATCGGACCTTCATGTTCGCCTTCAGCCAGCAGTGACGAGATACCGCCCAGCGAGGCCCCAACCGTAACCGGGCGTTTGGCGAATGTCCGCGCCACCATGCGCAAATCCTCGGCGTAGGCGTCGATGGCGTAATTCGCATCCGGACACCAGGCGCTGTCACCGTGGCCGCGCAAATCCAGGCACACCGCATGCCAGCCACGTTCGGCGAGCATTTTCGCCGTGCCGCCCCAGGCATGGCGCGTTTGTCCGCCGCCATGGGCGAACATTACAGGCGGGTTGCCAGGCGTTCCGTAGGAATCAGCGACCAGCTTCAGGCCACCAAGCCCCTTGAATTCGATGAGGTCCGGTTTCATGCATTTCTCCAATAGCGGTTATATTTTAACGAATAGGGACAGTCTAACGCATATTGCGCAGCAGATGATAGGCCCGCGCAAGAGCACAAAAGCCCTCAATATCTATCTCTTCCGCCCGCCCTGTGGGGGGAAGCCCGGCGATTTCCAGTAACTGGCCGGTATCCACCCCCAGGGTTGTAAGGCTGCGACGCAGCATTTTACGGCGCTGGCCAAAAGCCGCTGCCGCCACGGTTTGTAAATCGCCCAGTTCAGCTTCTGCGCGCGGCGCGGCGCGTGGCGTGATCTGCACTATGGTCGACGTTACCTTTGGCGCCGGCGTAAAGGCGCGCGGATCAATGTCAAACAGCATATGTGCGTCGCAGCGCCACTGGGTCAGCACCGCCAGCCGTCCATAGGCTTTGCCGCCAGGCGGCGCAGTAATGCGCTCGGCCACTTCTTTCTGAAACATCAGCGTGAGGCTTTCCCATAACGGGGGCCACTGATCCGGCGTCAGCCATTTGATCAACAGCGGCGTCGCCACATTATACGGAAGGTTGGCGACCAGCTTGATGGGCTGTTGCGCAATATCAGCAAGTTCGAAGTCCAGCGCATCGCCCTCGAAGACGCGCAGGCGTCCCGGATAGGCCGCCGCAATATCGCCAAGTGCGGCAAGGCAGCGTTCATCTTTTTCAACCGCTACAATATTTCGCGCGCCGTGGTGCAACAGCGCGCGGGTCAGCCCGCCCGGGCCGGGCCCCACTTCCACCACGGTACAGTTATCCAAAGTTCCTGCTGACCGGGCGATGCGTCCGGTCAGGTTCAGATCAAGCAGAAAATTCTGACCAAGGGATTTACGCGCGCGCAAACCATACTGTGCGATCACATCGCGCAGCGGCGGCAATGGGTCATGCGTCATGGCGGTAGCGGGCTATTTCGCGCGCCATATGTAAGGCGGCAATCAGGCTGGCGGGACTGGCGGCGCCTGTGCCTGCTATATCTAGGGCCACCCCATGATCGGGCGATGTGCGCACGATGTTCAGTCCCAGCGTTACATTCACACCGCGGGCAAAATCAATGGTCTTTAACGGGATCAGGGCCTGATCGTGATACATGCAGATGACGCTGTCAAAGTCGCGGCGCGCCTCGGCGTGAAACAGTGTGTCGGCGGGGAACGGGCCTTGCGCGTTAATTCCCAGGTCACGTAAATCCGCAACTGCTGGCGCGATAATCTCGATTTCCTCGCGGCCCAGGGCGCCTTGTTCGCCGCCATGCGGATTCAGCGCTGCAATGGCCAGCCGAGGGGCTGCAATTCCGAAATCCTGAGTTAGTGCATACGCAGTGGCCTGCGCTGTTGCAACAATCCGGGCACGCTCCAGGTATCCTGCAACCTGCGCCAGTGGCAGATGTACTGTAACCAGCGCCACGCGCAGGCCGGGACCGTTTACAGAAGCAGGGCACGTCAGCAGCATGACCGGGGGGATGGTCGCCCCTGTGAGCTCCGCCAGAAATTCCGTATGCCCGGGATGGCTAAAGCCCGCGTTATACAGCACAGCTTTTTCGATTGGATTGGTGACCAGTGCGCTGATGGCCCCCGATAGCGCCAGTTCTGCGCCGATGCGGATAGCGCCAAGCACCGCCTCCGCATTGCGCGCATCCGGCTTTCCCGGCAAGGCGGATACGGCAAGACGTACAGGCAGCACAGGCAAGGCTTTATTATAGTGCGCGGTGCATTCTGAGGGCGTCGAAATTTCAGCAACGGGAATGTTTGGGTCAAGCGCCGCCAGCCATTGCGGGTCACCGATGACGAAAAACGGCGGCAGCTTCTGCTTTTTGCGCAGAGCCCATGCTTTGATCGCAATCTCGCCGCCGATCCCGGAGGGTTCGCCCATCGTCAGTGCGACGAGATTTGCTGTTCTAGATGACGGCGGGGCGATCAACGGAACTCCACGACCGCATCGCGGCGCAGATCGCGCAGATAACGCCGCGCCCGCAACGCCAGAGCTTCCTGATTAAGCCGGGCTTCGACGACATCACGGGGCGGCAGTTTTGATTGAAATGCTTCGCGGCTGCACACCATAACCTTGTGGACGCCTTGCGGTGAAAGCAGCGGTTCACTCATCACGCCGACATCTATCGTCCCGGTCGTCTCCCGAAACAGGTGCGGCACGTCGGCCAGCATCATTTTTCCGCCATCGCCAAGGACGCTATTCCCGAGCCCTCTTATTACTTCCTGAAAATTCTTGCAATTGACACCTGATTGCAATGCGCTTTGCGCGCGCGCGATGGTGGCTGCGGCAATGGGATCACTGGCCGATGGACTGGAGAGTGTAATGCGTTTGTCGGGTTGTTGCTCATCAATATACGGGAACATGACCTGACGGACATCAACCTCAACCCCCGACAGGCCACCACCCGTGGCCGAGCGTTTATCGCGCAAAAGCAGGATATAGTACCCACCGCCCGCGCGCAGCGGGGGTGAAACCTCGCCGGGCGTAATTTCGCCCAGAACCTTGTCCAACTCGCCACTTAATTGTCCTTCGGCCACCCAACCCAGATCACCACCCGTTGCGGCCGTGGCGGCCTGGCTGAACTGGCGGGCGACGGCGTTAAATGCCGCGCCCTGCTTTAATTGCTCAACCAGACGCAGCGCGCTACGACGCACCTCTTCTTCATCGTCTGGCGATTCAACACTCAGGAAAATTTCCGCGACCAGATATTCGGGGCGTCCGGCATTTGCCTCCATCCGCGCCAGAACTGCATCTACTTGTTCATCACCCGGCGAGATGCGCGACAGGAATTTTTTTCGTATCAGATCTGCCCATGCAATTTCCGCCTTGATCTGGGTAACGAGGGAATCAATGCTCACACCGCTGCGTTCCAGGGTCTCGCGCAGCTGGTCGGTGGTCATTCTGTTCTGTCCGGCGATGCCGCTCAGGGTTTCGTCGACGTCCTTGGGATCCGCGACGACCTCAAGCCGTTTCGCCTCCTGCATCTGGAGTTTTTCGTCGATCAGTGTGCGCAATACTTGCATACGCAGCCTTTGACCCGCTTCGCCAGACCCGTCAACCCCGGTCGATGAAACAATCAGCGCAACGCGCTGCTCCAAATCATAGCCGGAAATAACCTCATCATTAACGACGGCTGCAATACCCATTGTCTCTTGTGTCAGCGCGGAATTTACCGTCCCTGTCATCAGCAGACCAACGCAGATAGCTATTGCAAGCCGTAAGGCCTGGCCCCGCATATAATCGCCCTTGTTAGCTCTTTTCATGGTGCTGCGCTGTCTACTCCAAATTCATGTGAGTTTATCAAAAACCGGATGCTCCTACGTGTCAGCGCCCCGGCTCCCAAGCTTTTACGTTTTTATGGCGACTCCAAACAGGAACGTCGGCGTCGAACGGATACTAGCAAATTTTATGACTCAAATGTGGCCGAGAGTTTCCGCTTCCTGACACGAACCAGCCGTTATAATAGCAGGAACTAAGATACACCACACTAGAATGTCGAGACGGCCTACCCCAGATTTAGCAGACTGATTTTGAAATTGATCGAGCTGGAGGGCTGCACATCGCGGTCTCTTGTGTAACGCCGGTCATAAATAATTCCAAATAGCAGACATTCATCCTGATAAAAGACGCCGGCATTACTGCCGATTGTGGAATTCTGACCTAACTCACGGCGGGTAAATGCGGTCATGTACCAGTTTTCATCGAACTGCGCACGCAAGGACGCTGCGATTTCTTCCCGACTTTCAAGCGAAGACTCGTTCAGTTCCCGGGCCAGCCGGACATAACCGATCCCAAGCCGCAGCCGGCTTGGCCCGGCGTTAAGATCGACCTCGCTGCGCCGGTAGCCTAAATCCTGCCTGTCGAGCCTGAAACGGTGCAACAACTCAAGCCAGGGAGATGGACTGATGGTGATGCTTCCGACGTAATCCGAGCGCTCGTCGTCCAGGCCCGTGTCAGGCGCGAAAGTCGTATCATCCTTTATCCGCCATACTTGCCCGAGCAGAATATTGGCAAACCCGCCATTGTCGTGATAGGCACCCCACTTTATGCCCACATTGGCGCGCGGGCCACCTTCCCAGCGGTCGCGTCCGGGAAACCGTGTTGGCCTGAACAGATTGGTGCTGTCAAACTCGAAGCTTCCGCTATCTTCATTGGGAATGTCGTCCGGGTTGCCGCCATACGGGCTAACGATCATTTGCGCGATGGGCTCCACAATCTGAGTGATATTCTGTTCGCGGTTTGCGAGCGGCAATCGCCATTCTACGCCCGCCTGCGGCAACACCCTGCCCGTCAGTTCACTTGTGCGCTTCGACTCCTCTATATCATCTATGAAATATGCGTCGCCGCGCAAATCCGCAAAAATTGAATAAACCTCACCTAGGCTGGACACGTAATTGCGCTGCCAGCCGCCGGTCATTGAAACCCGGTGCGAGTCTCGCCCGTCACGACGGCGCAGTATCAACGCGTTAGCGTCAAACGCGAACCGTCCGCCGATAGAATCCGGATCGGTTTTACCGCTATATTGCAGGAGCGGAAGGATCATCGGGGTCAACCCGGGATCGTCATTCTGGTTCAGACCCTGAAAAAGCAGAAAATCTATGCTTCCGAAATCGCGCCCGGATTTATGCTCGGTAAACAAACGGCTGGTCAGGGTGTCTACGCCGGTTATGTTATACCGCGATAAATATGTGTCGTCGGTAGTGCGTTCAATATCAAACCCCCAAACATCACTTGGGCTGATGGCATAGCGCCCGCGGCTGAAAATATGGCCACGCGTTTCGTTGCGGCCGGTTTTGAAATTATTGCCATCGCGTTCATCAACGCGCGTAAGGCTGCCTTCAATTTCGAAGCGCCCGTGGCGTGTCCGCTCTTCATATAGCCCCTTCATCACTGTGCCTTCGCGGCTGGTGTATAGCGGCGAGACCACCAGGTCGCGAGATGGGGAAAGACTCCAGTAATAGGGTATTTCAACCTTGCGGCCCAAGTCTGACGAATTGCCCAGATTTGGTGTTAAAAAACCGGATTCCCGCTTCACTGTCGGATCGGCATGCGAAAAGTACGGTGTGTAGAGGATAGGCACTCCGAAAGCGTCGAGAAACGCATTATTGTATGTGATGCGCCTGTCCTGTTTGTCATGGCGGACAGTTTTGGCGCGGATTTGCCACGCCGGGGTGGTTTTGCCTTTTTCCGGGCAGAGCTTGCACGGGCTGTACACCGCGCGATCCAGTTCGGTGAGGTTTTCCCCGCTGCGCGTGGCGCTTGCCGCCGCCATCGCCGAACTATCCGCCAGCCGCATGCCGATACCACGCACAACGCCATCCCGCAGGTCATCACTTAGTTGCGCCTGTTCGGCAAACAAAGTTGTGCCGTCAGGGTCCGTCAGAACCACATCGCCGGTTGCCGTCACAACGCCTGTGGTCTGATTATAGCGGACACTGTTGGCAAACAGCAGCCGTTCGCCATAGGCCGCTTCCACATGTCCCTGGGCGATGATTGTATCGCTGGCCTGATCATAAGACAGATCATCGGCCTGAAACAGGATAGCTTCATCATTTTGTAGCGGCTGCTGTGCAGCCGCAGGAACGGGCGCCAGCCAAAGACTCACGATCAGCACCGCAGCAAGTGCAGCGCGGGCAAGTACCACGCTAGCGCGTGACGCTGATTTACAAAACACCCTAGCCATCCTCAAGATGCAGCAGCAGGCTGACGCCAAGCAAAATACTGACCCCCGCCGGAGTCCAGGCCGAAAGAAGCACCGGCAGACTTCCTGCACGGCCCAACGCCAAGGCAAGATCAGTCAGAAAGAACAGAACGAAGCCTGTAACTAACGTGCCGAGCACCACCATTGCAATGCCCGCGCGTGTCGAAGCACGCAAGGCAAAGGTAGCTGCAATTAATATCATGGCGCAAAGTAACAACGGCATGGCCAGCAGCGATTGCCAGTGCAGACGGTGGCGTACTGCGGAAAATCCGGCTTCTTCCAGTACGTCGATAAACTCCGGTAAATCCCAGAAAGACAGGGTTTCAGGCGATGCAAAGCTGTCCTGGATGCGTTCGCTCGTAAGACTGGTCGCCAGCCGGTCGGATGCCAGATATTGCGGCGCCTGGTTCGGCCCGGTACGGGTTGCCTGTAATATTTCCCAGTAGCCGTCCCGCAGCTTCGCCTGCGCCGCGTCGATGCGGCCGACGAACTTATCACTGCCTTCATAGAGGAAGATGATTACATCCTCCAGATCCATACCCTGGTTGGATGCGCGCAGTGCATGAATGACGGTCTGGCCGCGCGCATCTGCCTGACGCAGCCACAGGCCGGATGGCGAAACTGCCAACAGACTCGCGCCACCACGCATGTATTTCGCTTCCAGCCGTTCGAAGCGCGCCGTGAACGACGCGGAAATCGGATTATATACGGTAACGGCAAGAATCCCCATGATCAGGGCCAGCGCAATTCCAGGCGCCAGAAACTGCCACACAGATACGCCTGATGCGCGAACGACGACAAGTTCGTGATTACGCCCCAGACGGATATAACTCCACAATGCCCCGAACAAAACAGCGAATGGCAATGCCCGCTCGACAAGTGCGGGTAATTGAAATACCCCCATTATAAGCAGTGTACTGAAATTTACTTCAGCGTTACCTGAACTGCGACGCATCAGTTCCACCATGTCGCCCATGAAAATCAGCGCCATGAACAACGCGATGACAGCGCCTATCCCGCCCAGAAGCTGCAGACCGAAATAACGTGACAATGTCCAGGAAAGCCGCATCCCATCAACCCGCTGGCCGGCTCGCGCCGGCAGAAGGCTTTGATCGATACGCACCGAGCCAGCGTTGTCCCCCATCGGAAAGAAGGAATAGGCCAACACCGAATACGAACAGGGGCCACAGATACAACCCCGGAACAATTACCGGATTTTTTTCCACAAGATTTTCCATGCCAAGACCAGCAAGGCGAATCACGACCGCAATGGCAAGCGCTATCGCGGGCCGCCAGAATTGGGATCTGCGGCTGAACTGGCCCGATATCAATACCACAACGGCGATGACTGCAAAGGGCAGGGCGTAAAGTGGCGACGATAACCGGCGGTGCCCCTCTGCACGGAACTCGTCAATATGCGTCTGATCGCCAAGTGTGCCGTCAGGGGAAAAAAGTTCGTTTAAATACCGTTCCGCAGGTTCCTTCCAGCGTTCGCCGCGATCTGGCATGAACTCCGACAGATCATACACATAGCGGTCAAAATATAGCAGGGACAAGCCACCGCTATCTTCGCTTTTTTGTGGCGTGCGGCGTTGTACGTTACCATTGAGCATGATAAGACGCGGGCCCTCTTTGGTTTTTACAAGCACTCCGCGTTCGGCCATATAGGTGACCGGGTTGTTCAGTTCGCGATTGTCATGCACCAGAATGCCCCGCATGTCGCCACTCGTATCACGGTCGCGGATATACACCGTAAGTCCCCGAATGGGGTTCGAGAATGCGCCTTCCTTCAGCATCGTTGCCGCCAGATCAGCGCGTATCTCCATTACCTGGTCTTTCAGCCGTGTGTTGGCTGCAGGCATGAGCGCTAGATTGATCAGATACACACAAACTACAACAGCGCCCGCCACTATAAGCAACGGCCGGACAATCCCCCACACGCTTAGCCCGGTTGCCGACAGCACCACGAGTTCATGATCGCCCGCTAAACGGTTCAGGGCGTAAAGCACGGCACAAAAAAATGCGACCGGCAATGTCAAAGACAGCACGGAAGGGATTACAAGGCCGGTAAACGCAATATAGGTTAGCGCCGATTGCCCCTTTGTAATAATGACATCAAGCAGACGCAACGATTGGGTCAGCCAGATAACTCCCGTCAGACTGAATGTGAAGAAGACCAAAGGTCCTACAATCTGGTAAATGATATAGCGGCTAAATGCGGGCATGCTGCTCCAGGTGAATCGCGTGGCGCCTTTGGTCGACAAAGTCGCCGATTGAAGCCGCCGACGCAAGCCTGGTGCGCCGTCCGGAGAGGTAATTCCGGGATTGGATATATTTCTTGTGAACGGATATACTGTTACAGCGCAATAGAATTGCATCTAACGGGCCAGAATAATGGCTGTAGGGGTTTTACTAATCATGAATATCAGTTTTTCCAACATTGTCCTGCCACGCACCGGATCATTGGTTGTCGCAGCAATGGAAGGCGGCGCCTTGTGCAAGACTGCACAGGAAGTGGACAAAATTTGCGGCGGCGCCATCACGCGCGCCATCAAGACCGGACGCTTTGAAGGTAAATCCGAACAAAGTCTGGAAATATTATCGCCTGCAGGCCTCAGCGTTAGCCGGGTGCTCGTCGTAGGCCTGGGCAAACCAGCAGACATCAAGCCCGCCGTAGCCGAAAAAGCCGGCGCTTTAATTGTCGACCGGTTGTCGATGAGCGGGGAAAAACAGGTTGCAGTCGCCATTGATGAAATTCCAAAAAGCGCACTCAAGGCGGAAGCGATCGCGGCGCATGTGGCTGCGGGCGCGCTGTCTCGATCTTACCGGTTCGATAAATATCGCACCAAGCAGAAAGAAAGTGACAAACCAAGCCTGACGAAAATCAACGTGATGTGCGGCAAGACGTCTGCGGCGAAGGCGGCCTATACACCGCTGGCTCATGTCTTGAATGGCGTGTTCGCTGCGCGCGATCTGGTCAACGAACCTGCCAACACACTGTATCCCGCCGAATTCGCCAAACGCGCCAGGGCGCTAAGTAAGCTCGGCCTCAAGGTTGAAGTGCTGGGCGAGGCACAGATGGCGAAACTGGGCATGGGGGCGCTGCTGGCGGTGGGGCAAGGCAGCGCACAGGAAAGTCAGCTCATCATACTGAAGTGGCAAGGCGCGCCAAAATCAAAAAAGCCGCCGGTAGCGCTTGTCGGCAAAGGCGTGTGCTTTGACAGTGGTGGTATCTCGCTTAAACCCGGCGCGGGCATGGGCGATATGAAGGGGGATATGGGCGGCGCTGCCGCGGTGTTCGGCGCCATGGCCGCCCTGGCAGGCCGCCGCGCCAAGGCAAACGTGATCGGCGTTCTTGCCTGTGTCGAGAATATGCCAGGCCCGCATGCCCAACGTCCCGGTGACATCATCACTTCCATGTCGGGGCAAACCATCGAAGTACTGAATACCGATGCGGAAGGCCGCCTTGTTCTGGCGGACGCCATGACCTATGTGCAGCGTAAATATAAACCCCGCATCGTGATTGATCTGGCGACGCTTACCGGCGCCATCATGATGGCGCTCGGCGATGGCTACGCGGGTCTATTCAGCAACAAGGACGACCTTGCGGCACAGATTGACACGGCAGGCAAAGCGGTGGACGAACCTGTATGGCGCATGCCAATGGGCATGCAGTATGACAGCAAAATAAAATCAAAATTCGCCGACATGCAGAATATCGCCAGCGCTCCGGGCGCCGGTTCCATTACAGCGGCGCAATTTCTGCTACGCTTTATCGAGAATGATACGCCGTGGGCGCATCTGGACATCGCGGGCGTCGCGTGGACCAATGACGCCAAGCCAAGCTGGGGCCGCGGGTACGGTGTGCGCCTGCTGGATCGTCTGATTGCAGATAAATACGAGGAATGATTGCACGGCGGTGACCGAAGTCTGGTTCTATCATTTGCAGCGCAGGCCACTGGAAGCGGTGCTTCCGGTATTGCTGGAGCGCTGTATCGAGCGGGGCTGGCGCAGTCTTATCCTCGCAGGGTCGAAAGAGCGTACGGAGGCCTTGAATGCGCACCTGTGGGCCTATCGTGACGACAGCTTTTTGCCGCACGGCATTGCAAGCGAACCCCATGCAGAGCTTCAACCGATCCTGTTGACGGAAGCGTTTGACCCCGCACAACGCGCACCCAACGGCGCGAACGTCCTTTTCCTAGTGGATGGCGCGGCCAGCGACCGAATGGCCGAATTTGATCGCACCGTCGATCTGTTCGACGGCAATGACCCCGCGGCGACCGAAGCCGCACGGGGCCGCTATCGTCAGGCGCGCGACGCGGGGTTTGACGTAACGTACTGGCAGCAGGACGCAAATGGCGCCTGGGAAAAACGCGGCTGAGGGACGTTACCGGTCCGTCGGCATCCGGCGCGCGGTTCCGTCCCCCCTTGCCAGGGTGTCAGCGCGAGCGGACGACGCTGCCCGGGCGGGCGCCGGTGTCGACGCCGTTGCGCTGAATTGCCTGACCGGACACCAGGGTGGCCACGTACCCGTCCGCGCGCTGCATCAGGCGCTTGCCGTTCGCGGGCAGGTCGCAGACGACCTCAGGCGCGAGGATTTTCAAACGGTCCATATCGATCAGGTTGATGTCGGCCCGCTGTCCGGGCGCCAGCACGCCACGATCCATAATACCATTGCTGCGGGCGGTTTCGCGAGTCTGCTTTTGCACGACCCATTCCAGCGGCAGGCGGTCATGTTTCCGATCCCGCGCCCAGTGGGTCAGCATGAATGTGGGTACGCCTGCATCAACGATGAGGCTGCAATGTGCGCCGCCATCGCTGCCGCCAAGCAAAGACAGCGGATGCATCAGCATCTCGCGGGTGCGATCGAGATTGCCATCACCATAGCCTGCCGCCGCATAGAACAGGAACGCCTCGCCATTACTTTCCAGCATGATGTCGTAGGCGACTTCGGCCGGGCTGCGCCCTGTGCGTTCGGCAATTGCGGTAAGGCACTGGCTGGGATCGGGTTCATAATTGGGCACACTGCCAAGCGCGTAGGTCAGCTTCCATGGGTTGGCGAAAAGCTGTGACCAGGCCGTAATCGCCGGGTCTTTGTCGGCCAGAATACGCGCTTTCACTTCTGGATTGCGCAGCGCCGCGAGACGTTCGGGCTGGGACAATTTCTTCAGTTCGATGAAGCTGGGGAACCGTGCAAACGGGTTCTCGCTTTCGAAACTGAACAACATGCCGACAGGTCGGCCCGAGATTTGCGGCAAGAGCTGTGCGCCTTCCCGATTGGCTTCTTCAGCCATTGAAAACGCCTTGAGAGAGGAAGAGGTGGTCAGGAATGTCAGAGGCCGGCCAGATGCGATTGACAGCCGTTTCATCAATTCCATTTCGGACGAAAACGGGATCACGTCGGACTTCACAACGCCGCTTGGAATGACTTCGATGATCCCCTTGCCGGATGCGCCGATCGCACACGCAATCGCCATCAGCTCAGCTTCCTTGGCAAAGGTGCCGGGAATCGGAACCCCCTGCGGCGTCAGATGAATGCTGGTGCGCGACGTCGAAAAGCCCAGCGCGCCGGCTTCCATCGCCGCCTTCATGAGCGCCGCCATGTGCGCGGTTTCCTCCGCGGTGGGGTCCACATCCTCCGCCCCGCGTTCGCCCATCACATAGGTGCGCAGCGCGCAGTGCCCCACATAAGAACCGATATTGACGGCGCGCGGCATGCGATCCAGCGCATCCAGATATTCCGGGAAGCTTTCCCACTGCCAGTCCATCCCCGCCTTCATGGACGCCGCCGGGATATCTTCAACGGACTCCATCAGTTCAATCATCCAGTCGCGATTGCCGGGCTTTACTGGAGCAAAGCCGACCCCGCAATTGCCCATCACCGCCGTCGTCACCCCGTTCCAGCCGGACGGCGTCAGCAACGGGTCCCAGGTGGCCTGCCCGTCATAATGGGTGTGAATGTCGACCCAGCCGGGTGTAACCAGCAGCCCATCCGCGTTGACAGTTTCGCGCGCGCTGCCGGAGAGCTTGCCAACCTCGACAATCACACCGTCCTTGATGGCAATATCGCCCGTAAACCGCGCGCCTCCGGTCCCATCGACAACGGTCCCGCCCTTGAGTATCAGATCGTGCATGACGTTTTCCTCCACATGTTGGCCCCGGATTACCGGCTTCCCGGACATTCGTTTTATTGCAGCTTAAACGATAACCGCCGGGATGGAAGAAAAAGCTTAATACCTGGACGGGGGCTGGACGCTAGCGGACCCCACTTGGCAGGAGAAATTATTATGTAAATACAGCCACTTGGCGGACACCCACAGACCGCAAATATGGAACCGACTGCTGCGATAGAGCTGGGCGGGCGCGCATCGGCTTCCGGTTTGCCTCATTCTGGTAATTTTGCACGTGGCCACATGCGCCGCAGCACCACATCTTTGGCGATGAAATGATGATACAGCGCCGCGCCAATATGCATGGCGGCCAGAACAAACAGCCCATATGCGCCAATCTCATGCATTTCATGAAAGACGCCAAACCGTTCCTTGTCATCGGCGGCAAGATCCGAAAGCGGGATGATGCCAAAGGACCGCACCACATAGGGCGCAGTGGCGGAAAGCCCGATTCCGGCTATAACCTGAACCCCAATCAGCAAATACAGCGCCCGGTGAGTCCATGTAGAAAGCACGCGCTGCCAGACCGCAATCGTATCGGGTAATTCTGGCGGCGGCTGACGCAGACGGTTGACGAACGCCGCCAGCGCAACAACCGCCAGGATCAGGCCAAACCCCGTATGCCCCATGGTGGCTTCCACTTTTTCGGCTCCGGTTCCTTCCGGCATCTGGCTGGCGCCAGCCAGCATCAGCAAAACCAGAAACCCCATGATCCAGTGCAGGGTTTTTGCAGTGCCTGAATAAGTTTTTGTATGTGACTGATTATCTTGCATGGTTCACCCTCACGTCTATGTCTACTCCCCAGTATGAGGGCGTAAGGAGAGGGTTGGAAAGGACCAAAGTAGGACACTTATAATTTTTGTTTCACGTAGCGACGGGAATCCGGCATGTGAATCGTATAAACAATGAACTTCAGCTAACCAAGGAGCAGTCCATGACGAACAAAATGACACCGAAGAGAGCAGGAACAGTATCCGTAATTCTGGCGGCAGCACTGTTATCTGGAGCTGCGTATGCCGGTGGCATGGGCGCGGAATATTTCAAAGCAGCCGACACCAACAGTGACGGTGCGCTCAGCAAAGAGGAAATGGCCGCGTCGCGCATGCAGCGCCTTGGCGCCGCGGACACCGACAAGGACGGATTTATTTCCACAGATGAACTGACGGAACACCATGCAGCCAAGATGCGCGCCAAAAAGGACCAGCACTTTTCTAGGTTCTCTGAGCGTTTTGACGCTAATAAAGACGGCAAGGTCTCGCTTGACGAAATCAAGGCCTTCGATCCGCCATTTTTCAAAAAGGCGGACGCCAATAGTGATGGCAAGCTGACCCAGGAAGAAATGATGGCTGCAAAGAAGAAGCATCATGGCGGCATGGGAGACGGCATGAAGGGCAGTATGCCTCACGGAAACGATAGCGAATAACCAGGGCGTCTGTTTTGCTGTGGCAAGGCCGCAGACAATGAGCACGGATTGGCGGGCGGCGGGTGAAAATATCGTACCGCTGCCCGTCATCCGGTCCGTAGCGCCCGCGCCCAGCGATGATATGCTGATGGCGGAGGTGGCCGACGGCAATATGGCCGCCTGCGGGCAACTGGCCGACCGGCATTTAACACGTGTGGTTACTTTGGCGGCGCGTATTCTTGGCGACCCCGCCGAGGCCGAGGATGTGGCGCAGGAAGTATTTTTGCGCACATGGCGCAAGGCGTCACAGTGGCAGGCAGGCCGGGCGCGGCTGAGCACCTGGATGCACCGGGTCACGGTAAATCTTTGTACGGATAGATACCGCCGGAAATCCCGTCATGCCGGCCTGGTTGCGCTGGACCAAATTGATGAGCCAGCCGATCCAGCGCCCGCCGCCGACAGCGCCCTTATAGCGCGGCAAACCGCATTGCGCGTCCAGCAGGCTTTGCAGACTTTGCCGGAGCGCCAGCGCATCGCGATATTGCTGTGTCACTATGAAGGCCACAGCAATCAGGAAGCCGCCAGGATATTGGGTATTGGCCACGAGGCGGTAGAATCTCTTCTGGCGCGAGGGCGGCGCGGCTTGCGGAAATTACTGGCGGACGACTCGATGGAGCTTCTACGTGATGCGTGAGGACGAGCAGCATATGAATACGGAAAGATTCCAGACTTTACTTGCGGCCTATGGCGCGGAGCCCTTACGTTGGCCGGAGAACGAGCGCGCTGCCGCAGTTTATTTCGCAGGTGCTAATTCACAGGCCGCACACTGGATTGCCGAGGCCCGGCAACTGGATACAGCGCTTGGGTTGCTTCCTGACCACGCCCCTTCCCAAATGCTGCGTGCGAGAGTTTTACAATCAGCCCTGTTGCCGCGAAATCCCGAACGCCCGTCCCGGCTGTTCGCCAGCATCTGGCAGCCGGCGATAGGCATGGCCGCGTCGCTGTTATTTGGGATCATCGTTGGCACTGCGATGCCCGGGGTTTTTTCCGAAGCCGAGCAATCTGTCCATTATGATCTGACGGAGCTCGCGTTTAATAGCGACCGCGAAGACATGGGAATATCACCGTGAAAAACAGCACACGCATTTTAGCCATCGCGCTGGCGACGTCGGTTGGTCTGCATCTGTTTTTTGCCGGACTTTGGGCCGGCGGCCGGTGGCGGGCGCATTCCAGCCCTATGGACTTTACCGCCGCCCAGCCATTTCACCCGCACGCCATGGCGTTGGGTGCAATGTTTCATGAATTGCCGTCAGAATTACGGGAGCAATTCAAGCAGCTGGTGCGCGGCGATATCGGGGCAATGCGCCACCAGATCAGCGCCGAGCGGGAGGCGCGCAAACGGGTCCTGGATGCCCTTGGCGCTACGCCCTATGATGCCGATGCGCTTGAAAAAAGTTTGGCGGCGCTGCGCGAAGCTGAAATGGCGCGCCGGACGATCGCGCACGCTGCTATTGCGGAAATCGCCCGGAAAGTTACCGGCGAGCAACGCGCCGCGATGCGCCGTGGTTTAGAGCATATGCAATCGCGACGGGGCGCCTGCACACATAATCAAAGCAACGCACCAACTCCGGCTGTTCCTGTCGAGTCAGTCGCACCCTGACCCGGCCAATTGTGGCGAAATACACTGCCGTTCTGACCGACAAAGACGCCGCCCCAATCCGGGCCAAGTTCGTGCAATACCGCCATTGCTTTATCCAATGGCTGGGCGCTCAGGCCGGTTGACAATGCGTCCGCCCGCGCGGCATCGGGACCATAGACGCTGACACTACGATAATACTGCGCGGAGCGGCCGATAGCCGGGTCGAACAGATGATGAAAGCGCCCACTTGGGTCAAACTGCGTGCCATATCCGCCCGATGTTGCGATGGCGCCCTGGCGTAGTGCGATACGGTCCATCAATTGCCAGGGTGCCCGCGGATCGCGGATGCCAACCCGCCACGCCCGACCCGAGGGGGACGGCCCCAGCGCGCGAAATTCGCCAAGGTCCAGCAGCACATTGTCCATACCCGCCGCGTGAAGCAGTTGCGCCACCTGATCCGTAATATACCCCTGCGCAATGCCGTTCAGGGTGACCGCCATTCCTGGTCCGGCGAAATTGATTCTATTACCCTGAATAATTATGGCGCGCGCATCGACGTGTGAGCGCGCCGCTGTAATATCTGCTTGCGACGGCCCCTCAGGATCGGCTCCCGCCTGAGCAAAATGACTGGAATACAGTTGCCATAGAGGTTGCACCGTCACATCGAACGAACCGTCAGTAGACTGATTAATATCGGCGGCGAGCCTCAATATATCCAGCAACGCGTCCGGTGCATTGTCCAGCATCCCGTCACGGTTCAGCCTGCATAACGCGGAGCCTGGTTGATGCAGGCTAAGCTGATTTTCGAGGTGGCTAATCGTGTGACGGCAGCGCGCCAACAATGCGTCTGCAATTTCACGTTGGGAATGATAAAGTGTGATGGTGGCGTCCGCGCCCATGGCGCGGCCCCGCCATATTACTGGCTGCAATACGGCGCCGCGCGCCGACGGCATAAATCCACCCGCCGCCATCATCGCGGTAATGCCGATAAAGCGCCGGCGCGTCACGCGGGGCGGCGGCTCAGGATATATCATTTGCGCTATTTCCATTGCGGCCGCGTAACCAGCCAATCACACCTGTCCCCGCCAACAACAACAGCAAAATCGCGGCCCCGTCCATCAGCCACGGGCCGTAGGCGCCAAAAATGCGCCCGCTATGCACTTCCAGAAATATCCGCTCCATGCTCACACCCGTGCCACGATAGGCCCGCAGGACCTGTTCGCCAATGGCGTCGGGAATTAGGCTGGTAGTTGTCCAGATAATACGGGAATCACGAACCTGTTGCCATTCCAGCAACGACGCATCAGCGGTAAAAACAAGATCCGGCGCTATCGCAACCGCCACGCGCCCGTCTGGTGTTACGCCAATCCCTGTAATGGGTGTTGGCAGGGCGGTGATGCGTTCGATCAAAACCCCGTCATCCGTAAGCAGCAGGATTTCGGTACGCCCGGCCACCGCAATGGCGTCGGCTATTCCTGCCGCGCCAACAATGCCGTCAAGTGTCTGCGCTAGCATCTGGCCATCAAAAAATACCCTGTCTTCAAGTCCAACCAGCCAGTGACCGCCCGCGGTATAGCCGTGCATCTCCGCGTTCGATTCTGTGCCCAGATGATGAAGCAGCCAGGGCGTGGTGACAGTCTGGCGGTCGAGACCAAGCGCCGTCGTGTGGTTCAGTGCAATCCCACTAAGCGCCAGCACCACAACCAGTGCCGCAGCCACAAGCCCGATGCGCCGATGCCAGCGCATAAGCGCAGAGTTACGCCGGCCTGTCTTCATGGCGCGGGGCTTTCAGTCGCCGCGACATGTTGCGCCAGCACCAGCGCAAGCCTGGCCATATTTTCCACCGCACGCACGGACAGCGTGGCGCCAGAGATACCATCCACTGGGTCACTCAGGCGGGTATCTTCCCGCAAACTCAGGCCAACGAACTGGTCGGTAAAAAATGGGTGCCGCACTTCCCCGCCCCGGCTTTCGCGAAATTCCAGCACCCGCAATTGGGTGATCTTGCGATTTTCGATCACTATACCCGCCGTAATGGCTTCGGTTTTGCCGATCTCATCCAAAATCCATGCGCTGCGCCCGTCCTTCGCCCAATAACGTAAACGTAGCGCCCCCGCCTTGTGTCCCAATGCAGTCTTGGCCTGTTCCGCCAGCGCTCCCGTGAGCCACACGACGCGCGGCGGTGGCGCGCTGCCGGAAAAACTTTCCGACAAAAATTTTTCTGGCGTCAAATACACCTCGCCCTGTGCCGGCATGACCAGCAGAGCCGCCGTCAGACCGGCCAGGGCAAGGTGTAAACGGATATTTTGCATGGCGAATTAAAACTGGAATCCCACGCCAAGATTAAACCGGTCATCTTCCGAGGTGCTGGCGGGCGCATTGTCAAACTGATAATCCGCTTTTAGCACAACATCGGGATGCGGCCAATAATTCAGGCCAAACTGAAGCTGGTCGAATTTGCTGTCACGGTTGTCGCCTGCATTATTGTCCCATCTGCTGAACCGTGTGAACAGGCCGACTTCGCCAACCGGAACCGCGAAACGGTAAGAAGGTTCGGCATACCAACCATATTGTTCATCGCGCCCCAGCGCTTTGGCGGCCGCGCCATCAATATCCCAGCGGGCGTAAAGCGCGCGCAACCCCCAGGGGCCGCGCCGAATATCGGCATGCGTTTCAATCAAAAATGCCTCTGTATCATCCGCGCTCTGCGTAATATCGTTCTGATATTGCCCGCTGACTGCAAGCTCTACCCCCGGCATGCCGTTCCAACGCAGGCGCGCGGTCACAGCCGGATCATTTGCCGGGGCTTCTGATACCTTGGTGCGCCCATTACGCGGTTTGAACGCGTTGCCCCCTGCCGTCGCCACATCAAGGCCCGAATGCACACCCGCATTATAACTAAAGCCATTGCCCAGCTCGCCAAGCATCTGCGCCCCGCCTTCCCACCATGTTGCGGGAATAATATTGGTTTCCACCCCGTTTCGCTCCACCCCGTAAAATGTGGGGGGCTCGTGGGTTTCGTTCA
The DNA here is from genome assembly GCA_030652895.1 of Alphaproteobacteria bacterium. Lineage (GTDB taxonomy): Bacteria > Pseudomonadota > Alphaproteobacteria > UBA11222 > UBA11222 > UBA11222. Next base: position 5,877 of record JAUSQH010000089.1, on the reverse strand, counting down.
GGATGCCGATGGGCAGCAGGAATACGCCTGCTTGCGCCTTTTGCTGACGAGGAAGGCCGAATTCGATATAGGCCTGCTCCAGCTCAACCTCCCCTTTTTTTCCCTCTCCCGATAAAGCGTGCTCCAGTTCAACTTCCGAGAAAAACCGGATGTCATCGGTAAATTGATGCTCGACAAACAGAACAAAGCGATGCGCATCAATTTCGTCCTTGCGGCCACCATTGTAATGCATCTCGCCATAGCCGCCCAACTTGGTGTCCTTCCACCAGCCATCCGGGCCGCCGCTTGCGGTTTGCATCTGCTGTTCCACCGCCTCGCCCGTGGCTTCAACCTTTTCTTCAGCCGCCTTCACCCGCTGTCCGGTCTCAGTCTGCGCGGTCTTTAGCGCCTCGATCTCTTTTTGTTGCGCCTGAATGACACGCCACATTTCCTCGCGGCTGGGCAGACCCTCCTGCGCAATCGCGGGCCCGGCCATGGCGATAGCCACGCATATCCCCGTCGCGAAACGGGACACATCCCGCGCCCTGTCACTAATTTTTTCCACTTTCTTCCCCTTCTTTGTGCGCTTCGCCTGCCTTTTGTTCTTGAGGTCCGGAAAAGCTGATGCGATGGCTGAAAGCCCTAAAATAATTACCGGTTTTAATCCATTAATTATTGAAGGGCTATTTGTTAATAATAATAGTGATAATCATTATTAACATTGCATGTCAATGATAATCATTCGCAATTAGGTCGCTGTGCAGCTGTGCGTCTTATTCATGAGGCCGGGGGAGTACCATAACGGAGCGCGGGGCGGTTAATCCCGCCCAATCCGGCTGCCAGTGGCGCCCTGCTGATGCAGATATTTAGCGTCGGGGCGCTTGTTATAGGCGCGCACCGCATGGCCCGATAGCGGCTCGAAGCTGATCGAGCATATCCGCATGCCGGGGCGCAGCGCCAGCGGCACCTTGCCCGCGTTGAAGAACTCCAGCACCAACGGCCCGGCAAAACCCGGATCAACGCCATGTGCAGTGATATGCACCATTAACCCAAGCCGCGCCAGACTGGAGCGGCCATTGATCCAGCCCGCGATATTGTCGGGAAGTTCAACTTCCTCAATCGTGACGCCAAGCGCCAGTTCACCGGGATGCAGATAAAACGCCTCTCCTTCGCCGATATTTACCTCGGCGCGGGTGATGCGCTCTACTTGCGCGTCAAGTTCCGCACGCGGGCCGCCCAGGTCGATTACCGGCGCCGCATGATAATCGAATATACGGAATTTGCCGCTCAGGGTCAGATCAACGGACGCGCCCGTGATGCGCGAGGCTTCCGGGCGCGGATTGATTTTCAGTATCCCGGCATCAAGATGCTTCTCGATATCTGCGTCACACAATTTCATTCGCGGTTATCCAATTCTAAATTACGAGTTCAGTCTTGCCATAGACCACGCCACGCGTCCATGCGCCAAAAGCCGGAATGATGTTTGCTTGACGCGGCGGCAAAGAATTCAATACTGTCCTAATGTAAACTAATCCAATCCTGACATCATACAGCCGGTTGGTCGGTTTGGCGTCTTTTTGTCGATTTTCTACGAGTTTAAAGTGCAATTGTCCCGTTCCGACTGGCTCCGCGTTTCTCGCCCAATTGCTGCTGTGGCAATCGGTGTGCTGGCGCTTGGCGTGTTATATTACGCCTTTAGCGGTTCCGGCCCGGAGGGTGGCCCCGGAGGTCCGGGAGGCGGAGGCGGGCGTCCACCGCCGTCGGTGCTGGTGGGTAAGGCACATACCGGCAAAGTCGTGCATGAGATCGTCGCGGTGGGCAGCCTGCGCTCCAATGAATCTGTCGTTATCCAACCGGAAATTACCGGCCGGATTGTAGAAATTTCCTTCAACGAAGGTGAAGCGATTGCCAAGGGCGCGACATTGATCCGCCTTGATGACAGCGTCCATCAAGCAGAATTACAGCAGGCGCAAGCACAACTTGCTCTCAGCAAAGCCAATTATGACCGGGCAAGCGATCTGTTTAAACGCGGCAATGCGTCCGCGCGCGCGCGCGACGAAGCGCTGGCGCAAATGCGGGTGGCTGAAGCAAATGTCGCGCTGGCCAGCGCGTTGCTGGAAAAGACGAATATCACCGCCCCCTTTGACGGCACTCTAGGACTGCGCGAGGTAAGCCTTGGTGACTATGTCAAACCGGGCGACAAGATGGTCAATATTGAAAATATCGATCCGGTAAAGGTCGATTTCCGGGTCCCGGAGGTGCATGCGGCGGTTCTTAAAGTTGGCCAGGATATATCCGTAGCCCTGGACCCCCTGCCCGGCCAGCACTTCCAGGGCGCCGTTTACGCTATCGATCCGCTGATCGATCCAAATGGGCGGGCCGTTATTCTGCGCGCGCGTGTGGAAAATAAACAGGAGCAGTTGCGCCCTGGCATGTTCGCACGGGTCAATCTGGTGCTGGACCGGCGCGATGATGCGATCATGCTGCCGGAAACAGCCGTATTCCCGATGGGAGTGAAGCGTTTTGTGTATAGGGTCGTGGACGGCAAGGCCGTGCGCGCCGAGGTCGAAACAGGCATGCGTCGCGAGGGCAAAGTCGAGATTGTCAGCGGCATAACGCTCGAAGATATAATCGTTCTGGAAGGCCATTTTAAATTACAGGATGGACGCCCTCTAACCCCCATTTCCGCCGAGAAAGATAAAACCTCGTAAGGAGTAACGCCCATGGGCGGCAATACATTATCGGAACTGTGCATTCGCAGACCGGTGCTGGCTGTTGTCATGAGCTTGCTGGTGGTGCTGCTTGGCCTGATTTCGTTCGACCGACTTTCGGTGCGCGAATATCCCAATATTGACCCCCCCGTCGTACTGGTCGCAACGACCTATACGGGGGCCAGCGCCGAAGTGATGGAAAGTCAGGTCACGCGGGTGCTAGAGGAATCGCTTGCGGGAATCGAGGGCATCGACTTTATACGCTCCGTCTCACGCCAGGAACTGAGCCAGATCGCAATAATATTCGATCTGGCACGCGATACAGAGGCCGGCGCCAATGACGTGCGCGACCGTGTCGGGCGCGCACGTGACAAACTGCCCCGCGAGATCGAAGAACCGTTGGTGCAGCGTCTGGAGGCGGACGCCGAGCCAATCATGTATCTGGCTTTTTCCAGTGATCATCACACGCCGCTGGAGGTGACCGATTTCGCCGACCGTTTCGCCAAAGACCGGTTGCAATCGCTGCCAGGCGTTGCAGAGGCGCGGCTGTTTGGCGCGAGGCGCTTCTCCATGCGCATCTGGCTCGATCCGGCACGGCTCGCCGCCTACCGTCTAACAGTACAGGATGTCGAAACCGCACTGCGCGGGCAAAATATCGAGGTGCCCGCCGGGCGCATCGAAAGCAATCAGGTCGAGTTCAGCGTATTGTCTGAAACCGACATGCGGGAACCTGCGGAATTTGAGCAGGTCGTGCTGAAACAGGCGGAAGGCTATCCGGTGCGACTGCGCGATGTCGGGCGCGTGGAAATTGGACCCGATGAAGAACGCATCATTGTGCGCTTTAACGGACGTGAGGCGGTTGGCCTTGGCATCGTCAAACAATCGACCGGAAATCCGCTGGAAATCTCCAGGGCGGTGCGGGCGGAAATTCCCAGGATCGAAGCACTGTTACCCGAAGGCATGAGTCTGCAAATCGGCTTCGACGCCTCGATCTTTATCGAACGTTCCATCGAGGCGGTGTACTGGACAATTCTGGAATCGGTTTTGCTCGTCGGCCTCGTAGTGCTGCTGTTTTTACGTACCCCTAGGGCAACATTCATACCGCTGGTCACCATTCCCGCATCGCTGATTGGCGCGTTTGCGCTCATGGCGGCGGTAGGTTTTACCGTCAACACACTAACGCTGCTGGCCATGGTGCTGGCCGTCGGATTGGTGGTTGATGACGCCATTGTCATGCTGGAAAATATTTTCCGGCATATTGAGGAGGGCGTTCCCGCCCTGCAGGCGGCAATGCAAGGCAGCCGCGAAATTGGTTTTGCCGTCATCGCCATGACCATCACGCTGGCGACTGTTTACGCCCCAATCGGCTTCCTGACCGGACGCAGCGGGCGTTTGTTCATCGAATTCGCCTGGACCTTGGCAGGTACCGTGCTGATTTCAGGTTTTATTGCCTTGAGTCTGACGCCAATGCTGTGTTCGCGCTTGCTGAGGCACGAAGAAAAACATGGTGTGGTCTATACCGGCATAGAACGCGCCATCGTCAACGCGACGTCATCTTACAAAAATATCCTGGCGCAGATTTTATCACGGCACCTGATAGTTCTGGGCGTGGCGGCAGGTTTCATTGTCATCGGTGTCGGCCTGTTTATGTCGCTGAAAAATGAGCTTACGCCGGTCGAAGACCGCAGCGGCGCGGTCAGTGTGTTTTTGGGGCCGGAAGGCGCCACCATCGATTACATGGACAAATACGCCGCCCAGACAGAGAAAATTTACGGCTCCACGCCGGAAGTGAACAGCTACTTTCTGGTGGTCGGCAACCCCATCATCAATAATGGCGTGACCTTTATCAACCTCAAGGACTGGAGCCAACGCGAACGCAGCCAGATGGAAGTCGTGCAGGAAATGGCGGGGCGGCTTGGTCAATTGACCGGGGTGATGGCGTTTCCGATGAACCGTCCCTCGCTGGGCCAGAATCCCCAATCACGGCCGATCTGGATCGTTTTACTTTCCAGCGCCAGCTATCAAGAAATCGAAACCATGACGCAGGCGGTATTGGACGAAGCGCGCAAGTATCCCGGTTTCGTCAATCTCGACACCAATCTGAAACTCAACAAGCCTGAACTTAAGGTCACCGTCAACCGCGACAAGGTACAGGATGCCGGTATCGACGTGGCGACCGTTGGGCGCACCCTGGAGACCATGCTGGGTGGGCGCAAAGTCACCCGTTTCAAGCGTGAAGGCAAACAATATGACGTGGTGGTCCAGATGGCGGATCTGGACCGCAGCAATCCGGATGATCTGTCTAAGATTTATGTGCGCGGCAGCGGCGGTGAAATGGTCCAGCTTTCTAATCTGGTTGAAGTAGAGGAATCCGTCGCCCCGCGTGAGCTGGTGCGTTTCAATCAGATGCGCGGCGCGGAAATCAACGCCTCGCTGGCGCCGGGATATACGCTTGGCGAATCTCTGGATTATCTGGAAAAGGTCGCACGCGAAATTATTCCATCTACTGTGCAGATCGATTTTATGAGTCTGTCCCGCGAATATAAGGATGCGTCAGGCGAGATTTATTTCATCTTCGTGCTGGCGCTGCTGTTCATATATCTGGTGCTGGCGGCGCAGTTTGAAAGCTTCATTGACCCGATCGTGATTTTGTTAACCGTGCCGCTGTCTATGACCGGTGCGTTGCTCGCGTTGAAATTATCCGGCGGAACCCTGAATATTTACAGCCAGATTGGGCTGGTGACACTTGTCGGGTTAATCACCAAGCACGGCATTCTGATTGTCGATTTCTCCAACAAACTTCGCGCGGAAGGAAGATCTATCCATGATGCGGTGATTGAGGCGGCTGCGCTACGCCTGCGGCCGATATTGATGACATCTGGGGCTATGGTCATGGGCGCTGTGCCGCTTTGTCTGGCAAGCGGCGCGGGTGCGGAAAGCCGTCAGGAAATCGGCTGGGTCATCGTCGGTGGCATCAGCCTGGGCACCGTACTGACCTTGTTTATTCTGCCAACAGTGTACGCGCTGATCACGCGATTTCGCACTATTAAACCTGTGGCTGACATTGCGCCGGATACTGTTCCTGCGGAATAAAGTGCGGGAGCCAACGCAATTTGCGCAGCGGCTTCGCATCGGCGGCAGGGGAAAATGACGGGAAACAATGGCGAGAGTGACGGGACTCGAACCC